>JAPLKF010000136.1 GCA_026388215.1 Pseudomonadota bacterium
ATGAGATTATCCACATAGAATCACTCCAGCTTGCCTTTTTTGTCTACCCTGAGCTACTGTTTGCTGTGGGTGCCTTACAGATACTCCTCGGTCGCTATACCGGTTATCGGCTCTCGGAGTTTATCCGTTTCCGGAATTTAAAAGGTATATCATGATTTTTAAAACCACCCATTTACTCAGGGATGCCGGAATTCTCGGCATGAACCGCAGGAATGCTGAGTATATCATGAAGTATAATCCCCGCCCAGCCTTTCCCCTTGTGGATGATAAACTTTTGACAAAACAGCTTGCAGAAAGGTACCGGATTCCAACTCCACCTCTGTATCATGTCATAAAACATCATGGCGACATTGTTAGATTTGAAGAAACCCTCAAAGGCCACCGTGAATTTGTTATCAAACCGGCTCGTGGTGCCGGTGGCAGTGGCATTATCCTCATCATTGACCGTATAAAAAAGGAGTTTATAAAACAGAGCGGTGAGTCTATCTCAAGGGAAAAACTCTCATATCATATGAATGATATACTCTCAGGGATTTACTCCCTTGGGGGGCTTGAGGATCAAGCCATTATTGAGGCACTCATCCACCCTGATCCAGTTTTTACTGCCGTAACATATAAGGGCGTTCCTGACATCAGGATTATTGTATATCGTGGAATACCGGTAATGGCTATGGTTCGTCTACCCACAAAGGCCTCTGATGGAAAGGCAAACCTCCATCGCGGTGCACTGGGCGTTGGTATAAACATTGCAAGGGGAACAACACTAAGTGGCGTTCATCGCTCTGGGGTTGTCACCCACCATCCTGACACAGGAAATTCAGTGAAGGGTATAAAAATACCGCACTGGGAAAGTATGCTCCTTGTAGCAGCAAAGGCGGTCGACATGACCGGTCTCGGCTACCTCGGGGTAGATCTGGTGATTGACCGGCAAAAAGGACCGCTACTTCTCGAATTAAATGCACGACCAGGCCTCCAGATACAGATAGCAAACAGGGCAGGTCTGCGCAACCGCTTAGAGCTTGTTGACAGGGCTTCTTCTGATATCTTTGTCACGCCTGAAATACGGGTAAACTGGGCAATGGAAAAATTTTCTTCGTCAGATAATTAACACATAGAAACATCAGTGACTTAAGCCTGCCTTAGCAGCACACGGTCTTCAAATTCAGAAGGGGTTACCAGTTCCAGTTTTATTGATGAAAATTCAGGATGGTTCAGTAATAAATGCTTTTTCCTATTAAAACCATCGATTAAGCTATAATCTGTTGTTACAAAAAGGTTTATATTATGTCTGACACAGTTATAAATGTGGCGGGCATCCCTCTCTTCCTGTCGGTAGTGATATTTTTGCATGACCGTATTTATTACAAAATCAATATGGCTCTTGTCCACAGGTAATTCCCGCCAGCTTTTTTTGCTAAATCCTATAACCCTGTTCAATAACCCGAAAAGATTCCTGTTCCTCTCCCCCTCAACCCCTATAAAAACAGGCTCTATGGAACGATTTGCCAGAACTGACACCAATATGTCCCAGTTAAGCTGGTAATGAATACGTCTCAAATCGCTCCACTGGCTATGTGTAAACCAGAGATGCAAATCCTTTAAACAATCCTTGAGTATATTGTAATCTTCCTCCTGGCAATAGTCTGAATAATTATCCTGTCTTTCGAAACATAGAACCTCATCGCGAAGAAATGAAAAAAACCTTTTATCTGGATCAGCGATTCCCTGAGGGTATTTAGCCATACCGTAATCCCCTGCAGCACCAACAAGGTTGGTAGGTAGTATTTCTAACTGCTCATAATACTCGATAATCTGCTTATATTTTTCTATCTCGCTTTTATCAACCTTGCCCCATTCCTCAAAATCTTCTATGGCTTCAATTATCATATCCGTATCCGCAACACAGCACCCCTTTCTGTTAAGCCAGAAGATAATGTCTATTTCTGTATCTTCCCCACAGGTTGAAAACCTTATGCGGTTTTCTTTAAACTGTCTCCACATGTTGTGAATTGCCTGCCAATCTCTATATGTTCTCTCCTTTTCCAACGGCTTCTCCGCCAGAATATTGAGTACACTATAATCCACATATACAGTAATGCAAGGCTGGTTAATCATTCCACTTTATCCCGCAAGGTTATTTAGTTATCAGTAAAAACCCTAATAAATAGTTTATTATTGACATGACCATACTGAAGAGCATTGCTATCCAGAAACCTTTTACATGAAATCCATTTATCATTGATGAGGCCAGCAAAACGAGGACAGCATTGATAACAAAGGTAAATAGCCCTAAAGTCAAGATATTAATAGGCAGTGTAACAAGTATCAAAATCGGTCTCACCAGTACATTGACAATACCAAGAAAAAGTGCAACCCATAAGGCTGTAAAAAAACCGCTGATATAAACCCCGGGGATTAAATAGGCGCTTATCACAATCGATGTGGCCATTATCAGCCATTTCAAAAGCAATACCATGACTATATTTGGGCTATATTACAGAATAAAAATATTTTTAACACCTTAATAATACCCCCTGCTATTGGATTTAGAATTTATTTTACCTCGCATGTCCGTATATTTTCAAGAATAGATACTATTCCCAGCTTTTCACTATTCACTTTCACTCTGTTTGGGTATATCTTAATAATATAAAAACAATGAAAGTAATGGATTATTGCCTCAAGTGCCTGAAGGGGCATGCAGAAAGGACAGTCACCCTGTCTGGTGACAATGGATCTATACTCCCCGATTGTCTTGGATTGATTGATGAACTCTGGAACAAATGGCAAACCCCGTCTGATATCTCAAATAGATTGCTTAAATATATAAAACAAAGGACAAATGTCTATGACCCTTATGCTTCAATAAAGGAGAGTGAGCTAAAAGAAGCAAAAAGGGCTATTGAAGGATTAAAAAATAGATTCACCCATTCCCTTGAGGGGGTGCTCAAGCTTTCTACCCTGGGAAATTCTATGGATTTTTTTATCCATGATGGATATGACACAGGAGGGTTCAAATTCTCCGGAGATATAGATAAAATTGAAGAAGAGATTTATATTAAGGGTAAGGAGGTTTTAATATTAGGGGATAATGTTGGGGATTTTCTTTTTGACATGGGATTGGTTAAATTTTTAGAAAGTAATGGCAAAAGGGTATACTATGCTGTTAAAGAACACCCCGTGCAAAATGACCTTTCCATGGTAGATGTCATTAAGTTTAATCTCAGGAAGATGTTTGATAACATTATATCCACAGGTACTGATGAGGTAGGTATCAGAAGGGAGGATATGAAAGGCAAGATTAAAGATTTGTGGGAAGGTGATGCAGTGGTGATTGCAAAAGGGATGGGAAACTATGAAACAATATCGGAGTTTCATACAGAAAGACCGGTTATATACATCATGAAAGTAAAATGCCCCACTGTTGGGGATGCAGTAAATAAAAAGGTAGGTACATATATCGCTATTTTAGGTGGTGAATAGGATGGCAACAAAAAAAGATTATTATGAAACACTTGGCGTTTCAAAGGGGGCATCAGAAGGAGAGATGAAAAAGGCATACAGAAAGCTCGCCCTGAAGTACCATCCGGACAGGAACCCGGGCAACAAAGAAGCAGAGGAAAGGTTCAAAGTGATAAACGAGGCCTATGCGGTTTTAAGTGACCCTGAGAAGAGAAAACAGTACGACACATTCGGCATGGGAGGCTTCCAGCAGAGGTATTCAGAAGAAGATATATTCAGGGGATTCAATGTTGGTGACCTTTTTAAGGATTTAGGCTTTGGTGGTGGTGATATCTTCAGCATGATTTTCGGCAGGCAGGGTACGCGGGGCGGTAGGCAAAGGCCACAGTATTATGATTACGGGGACTATATTACGAGAGAACAGCAACCTGCAACCGATTTGGACCTCAATTATGAACTTGAAATTCCCTTTATGGATGCAATAAGAGGAGCTGAAAAAAGAATCACCTTTTCAACACAATGGGGAACCGAAGAGGTAAACGTGAAGATACCGAAGGGCATCAATACGGGTAAAAAATTGAGACTTCAGGGGAAAGGCAGCAGAGACCCAAGGACAGGAAGGGCAGGTGACCTTTACATCACCATAAAGGTGGGTGAGCACCCCGTCTTCAAGAGGGTTGGCAATGACCTCTACATAAAAAAGGAAATAAAATTTACCGATGCCCTGCTCGGAACAACGGTAGAAGTCCCTTCAATTGATGCCCCCAAACAAGTAAAGATTCCGCCAGGGGTGAAGAAGGTAAGATTAAAAGGCCTTGGTGTGCCCGATTTAAAGGGAGGAAGGGGAGACCAGTACGTAGAAACAGAGGTAGAAATCCCAAAAAGGTTAACTGACAGACAAAAAACGCTC
The DNA here is from genome assembly GCA_026388215.1 of Pseudomonadota bacterium. Taxonomy (NCBI): domain Bacteria; kingdom Pseudomonadati; phylum Pseudomonadota; species Pseudomonadota bacterium. The sequence continues at coordinate 4,373 of JAPLKF010000136.1, forward strand.
CTCGAAGAGTTGAAAAAAGAAGGTCTGTAATGCTTCCGAGGAGACACATCCTTGACGTGTGGGAGTTCATCAAAGACAAGAACGAACTCCTTCCCATGTCTACAGTTACCCTTGCCATTGATGCAATAAAGTACATTGAGATGGAATCTAAAAAGGACCATCTCGTTGAGGTATTGGAGTTTAACGAGTTCGTATGTTACATGTACCCTTCAATGAGACCGCGAAACAGGTCGCTTTTGTTTCATGTTATCTCGGATCTGCTCGGTCTTCTCATGTACGGGGTACCCAAAAAGAGCAAACACACCCTCGAGAGCATAGAGATCATAAACTATTCAGAAAAGAATATTGAAAGTTCCCCTATAATAGAGGTGTGGAACAATCTGAAAGAAAAGGTTTATACAAAAAAGCATGGGGTAGAAAGCATTATTGACGGTTTTATAAAAAAGATCAGGATAGAAATGGATGTCATGGAACGGTATCCATTCGTTGAGGATATATTTTTTGAATCAAGGGAATACATAAATGAATGGCTCCCATCCTTCTCAAGATACTATGGTAAACAAAGAAAAACAGTAAAAAATGTGTATGAAAGGTGGTGGTCCCAGTGGTTTTGTAAGGAAGGTAAGGAAAAAGCACTATCGGCTATGATTGAAAGGCTCTATCTTCAGGCAGAAAGAGAGTATGGTATCAGAATAGATAAAGATAAACTGCTCACCACAATACAACTTGAAAAAGACACAAACAGAAAGGAAAATGAAAAATTTTCGAAGTGGTACAGAGAAGGGGTAAATTTATTATTAAAAATTTAAGTGTAGCGGTATTGACAAAACACCCTTATATTGTTATATTATCTTTAGCAATCACTTTTAACAATTGCCAATAAATAAATTAAAGAAGGAGTGTGATACAATAATGAAGATTAAACCATTACAAGACAGAATCCTCGTAAAAAGACTCGAAGAAGAAGAAAAAACAAAGGGAGGTATTATTATCCCTGATGCGGCAAAGGAAAAACCGCAGGAAGGCAGAGCTGTTGCCGTAGGTGATGGTAAGGTACTCGAGAGTGGTAAGAAGGTAGCGTTAACGGTAAAGGTCGGTGACAAGATATTGTTTGGCAAATATTCAGGGGCAGAGATCAAGGTTGATGGTGAGGAACATCTCATTTTGAGGGAAGATGATGTTCTTGCAATCGTAGAAGACTAAAGAAAGGAGGAAGAGATAATGGCAAAAGAAATAGTGTATGATCAGAAAGCAAGGGAGTTGCTCTTAAGGGGTATAAATACACTGGCAGATGCAGTAAGAGTGACCCTTGGACCTAAAGGAAGAAATGTAATTCTGGAGAAGTCGTTTGGGTCTCCGTCGGTTACAAAAGATGGCGTCACAGTTGCAAAAGAGATAGAGCTTGAAGATAAATTCGAGAACATGGGCGCCCAGATGGTAAAAGAAGTGGCAAGCAAAACAAGCGACGTAGCAGGGGATGGTACAACAACCGCAACGGTATTAGCACAGTCTATATACAGAGAAGGTTCAAAGCTTGTTGCTGCAGGGCATAATCCGATGGAATTAAAAAGGGGCATTGAGAAAGCAGTTGAAATAGTGGTTGAAGAGCTAAAAAAGCTCTCAAAACCAACCAAGGACCAGAAAGAAATTGCCCAGGTAGGAACGATTTCTGCAAATAATGATGAGACAATAGGGAATATTATAGCTGAGGCTATGGGTAAGGTAGGAAAAGAGGGTGTCATCACAGTTGAAGAAGCAAAGAGCATGGAAACTACGCTCGAGATCGTGGAAGGTATGCAGTTTGACAAGGGATATATATCCCCATACTTTGTTACAAACCCGGAGAAAATGGAAGCAGTCCTGGATGAACCATTAATCCTCATCAATGAGAAGAAGATAAGCAGCATGAAAGACCTTCTGCCTGTCCTTGAACAGGTTGCGAAGATGGGGAAACCCCTTTTAATCATATCCGAAGATGTTGAGGGTGAAGCCCTTGCAACCCTGGTTGTAAATAAGCTAAGAGGTTCATTAAAGGTTGCTGCGGTAAAAGCCCCTGGCTTCGGTGACAGGAGAAAGGCTATGCTGGAAGACATCGCCATCCTTACAGGCGGCCAGATGATATCAGAAGAACTCGGCATTAAACTTGAGAGCATCTCTATCAAAGACCTCGGGTCTGCAAAGAGGATAGTGATCGACAAAGATAACACAACGATCGTAGATGGCGCCGGTGACAAAAAGGAGATAGAGGCAAGGGTCAAACAGATGAGGACACAGATCGAAGAGACAACATCCGATTATGACAGGGAAAAACTCCAGGAAAGGCTGGCAAAGCTTGTTGGTGGAGTCGCTGTTATCAATGTAGGTGCTGCAACTGAAACAGAAATGAAAGAGAAAAAGGCACGCGTAGAAGACGCACTGAACGCCACGAAAGCAGCAGTGGAGGAAGGCATAATCCCTGGTGGCGGTGTAGCCTTCTTAAGGTGTATCCCAAGCCTTAATAAAGCTAAACTTGAAGGTGAAAGACAACTTGGTATCCAGATAGTGAAAAAGGCCCTGGAAGACCCGACAAGATGGATTGCACATAATGCAGGTCACGATGGTTCCATAGTAATTGAAAAGGTGAAGAACGGAAAAGGTAATTTTGGTTTTGATGCGGCAAAGGAAGAGTATGTGGACGATATGATGGAAGCTGGAATCATAGACCCGACAAAGGTAGCAAGGACAGCGCTTCAGAATGCAGCGTCTGTTGCATCCTTACTACTTACAACTGAAGCAATGGTTGCTGAGAAACCAAAGGAAAAGGGACAAATGCCTATGATGCCACCAGGCGGAATGGAAGGGATGTATTAAACATTTTGAGGGGACTTAAGTCCCCTCATTTTTTTCTCCTAACAATTATTAGATAACTGATTACTACTTCTGACAGGACACCTCTCCTGCCCTGCCTTCTACATACCCGTATACGATTTCACATGTTGGGATGGTCATTGCATCCTTACACTGGATGGCAATATCGAGGAGCTTCTTATAGGTAAAACCGCGCTCAAGGGTTCTTTTAATAAAGGTTTCAAGGACGCCTGTCCACCTTTTTCCTTCAAGCTCTGCATGGACGGTAAGGATGTTCAGACCATCTCTCAGGGAATCGAGAAAAAACTTACTTAGAGAAGATACTTCTGTCCCGGCAATCCCGACGATTTCATCAAGGGTTGGAAGGGTCGTAGGTATCTGGAGTATTTCGAATTTTTCTCCCCCCATGATCGAAAAAAATGGAGATACACCCCGTGTGTCACTTGTGTATACAAGGTCTTTTTTCTGAAAAAACCGTAAGGCGTGGGCATTTATCATCCACCCGGGGGCTGCAAAAGAGTGTGGTGCCCTTCCTAAAATATCTTCATAGGTTTCAAATGCCTTTGCAAGTATTTCCTCTGTTCTTTCCCTGTCGAGATTCTTTATATGGTCGTGCCAGTACACGTGGTCAAGACCGTGAATACCCGCTTCATGACCATTGTCAACTATTGCTTTTAATATGTGGCTATTCCTTCTTGCTATTTCAGGCCCGGGGAGTATGAGTCCATACATAAGGGTCTTGATACCGTATGTACTTACCACCCCTACCCTGCCTGCCTTTTTGAGAAAACCTTTCTTTGTGAATACCCTTTTTGCAGTCCAGCCTGTATGGTCTTTACCCATAGGGACAAAAAAACTCGCATGTATGTTATATTTTTTTAAAAGTGAGAGAAGTTGAGGCACACCATGTCTCATCCCATCAAATGTATCCACATCAACCTTTAACCCGATTACTTTATCCATTTACCTTCAGGTTGGACTCGAGGTAGTACTCAAGGGTCTTTTTTAATGCTGTGTCAAGGTCAACCTTTGGCTCCCAGCCGACCAGCTCCTTCGCCTTCTTTATTGAAGGAACCCTGAAGTCTATATCCTGATAGCCCTCGCCATAAAACTCTTTGGAGTAGACCTCTATAATCTCTGAATGCTTCCTGTAATGCTTTGTAGATGGGTGGTTTATGAACAACTCTTTCAGTTTATTGGCAAGCTCCTTTATTGTTGCCTCGTTTTTCGGATTTCCTATATTGAATATCTCACCGTTAAACCTGCCATCTTTGTCTTCAATAATCTTCATCAGGCACTCTATACCATCATCTACATAGGTAAAACACCTCCTCTGAAGCCCACCATCAACAAGCCTTATCGGTTCGCTTAAGATAAGACTGCTGATAAACTGTGTCACCACCCTTGAGCTGCCTTCCTTTTCCGGGTCAGAGGTTAATTCATCAAGTTTCGGGCCTATCCAGTTAAAGGGTCTGAAGAGTGTAAATTTAAGACCACGTTGAAAACCATACGCCCATATTACCCTGTCGAGGAGCTGTTTTGATGCGCTGTATATCCACCTCTGTTTTTTAATGGGGCCAAGAACAAGGGGGCTTTCATCCTCTTTGAATTCCTTATCAGGACACATACCGTACACCTCGGAGGTTGAGGGGAAGAGAAGTCTTTTATTGTATTCTACACATAACCTGACAATATTCAGATTCTCCTCAAAATCAAGCTCAAAGACCTTAAGGGGCTCCCTTACATAGGTAGCAGGTGTAGCAATCGCTACAAGGGGCATTACAACATCACACTTCTTCACATTGTATTCTACCCACTCCTTATTTATGGATATGTCACCTTCAACAAAGTGGAAACGTTCATCTCCAAGGCTTGCCTCCAGCTTATCGTTCCGTATATCCATCCCGTAAATTTCCCAGTCTTTCTCTTTTAATATTTTTGCTGCGAGACTATTACCGATAAAACCATTTACACCAAGTATAAGTATCTTCAAGATTGACCTCCCAGCATCTTGTCTTTTAGATTATGGATAGTGGCAAATGTTTCTCCATCCATTTCATCTTCTCCTTCAAGTTGCACCCTGAGTAGTTTTAAAATCCCATTGCCTGTATTCACCATAAGTGGTTTTTTTGAGATAATAGCGCCAGGTGAAACACCCCGTCCACCATCTTCTGGATAAGCCTTCCATATGTAAAATCTTTTTCCATCAAGATAGGTAAATGCGCCAGGATACGGATGTGTTACTGCCCTTGTAAGGTTATATATTGATAGGGCATCCTTTTGCCACGATATGAGCCCGTCTTCAGGTTTCCTTCCACCAAAATACGTGGGTGGGTCCAAATCTGCCTGTGGTATTCTCTTAAATGTTCCTTCCTTTAACTGCGGCAGTATCTCTTTCATGAGCACCCTTGCTTCCCTCACCATCTTCATAAACACTGTATACGCATTATCATCGAATTCAATCATTACTTCCCTCTGTGCAATTATGTCACCTGCGTCCGGCTTCTCTAACATGTAGTGAAGCGTAAGCCCTGTCTTCTTTTCCCCTTCAATTAATACCCAGTTTACAGGACTTCTCCCTCTGAACCTCGGGAGAAGGGAACCATGGAGGTTAAAGGCACCTATCTTCGGGATATCAAGTATCTCTTTTGGAATCATCTTACGATAATAAAAAGAGAATATAATGTCCGGCGACATGTCTTTTATGAGATTAACCCAGGTTGCCTCTTTTAGATTTTCCGGCGTATATACGGGTATGTTGTATCTCTCTGCGAGCATTCCCGGCCTATTAAACCATATCTGCTCCTCAGGGTCATCTTTATGGGTAAAAAGGCAAAGAATTTCTGTACCAAATGCAATCAACCCTTCAAGGCACACATAGCCAATTTCATGGTATCCAAATACAACTGCCCTCATGGCAGTTCCTTTTTTATGATAAACCTTGGTCTTCTTCTTACCTCCTGATATATCCTCCCTATATACTCCCCTATGATCCCAATGGCAAATATCTGAATACCTATAAAAAAGAAGAGTATTGCGAAAAGGGTAAATGTACCTTCAACCTCAGGACCCACTATCAGCCTCCTTACAAAAAGGAATATGGCAAATAAAAGGCCTAAGAGGGCTATGACCACACCAAGCATACTGAAGAACTGTATGGGGAGCAGGGAAAAGCTTGTCATCAGGTCAAAATTGAGCCTGAAGAGTTTAAATAAACTATATTTTGATGTGCCCCTTTTTCTCTCCTCATGGGCAACCTCAATCTCTATGATCTTTTTTGCAAAAATATTTGCGAGGGCAGGGATAAAACTCGACGTTTCCGTGCACATATTTATATAATCAATGATGTTTCTTCTATATGCCCGGAGCATGCATCCATAATCCTTCAACTTAACACCAACAATCCTGGATGTAATCTTATTGACTATGAAGGACGGGATCCTTCTAAAAAGTGAGTCTCTACGGTTTTTTCTATAGGTACCCACAACCTCATATCCTTCTTCTATTTTCTGGACAAGTTTCGGTATCTCCTCAGGGGGGTTTTGTAAATCTGCATCTATCGTGATGACAATATCGCCTTTTGAAGATTGAAAGCCTGCAAATAGCGCCATATGCTGGCCATAGTTTCTATTAAACTCAATCACCTTAACATTTTTATAACGGTTATGAATATCCTCAAGTATCATCTGTGTGCCATCTGTGCTGCCATCATTTATGTAGATGATTTCATAGGTCCTCTTAATACCCTCCAGCGTCTCATACAAGCGCTGATGTAGCTCCGGGAGGGATTCATCTTCATTTAAAACCGGGATTAATACCGAGATATGGGGCTTATCTTCCATAGTTCCTCACAAATAATTCAGGGTATAGGGTATAGGGGTTAGGGTATGGTAACAAACAGTTCGGAGTAAAAACTGTGAACTGTGAACTGCTTTCGCCATTATTTAATGCTGATAGCTGATAGCTGATGGTTGACTTTTTATTTTCCATCTCTCCTCACATAAAACGTATAATGTTCTTTTTCATATCTTGCCTTTTTTACAGGTAAAAAACGGGTGTTCAATTCTTCCCTGATGGGCGCTGATGGTTTGTCCTCCACGATGAGTAGTATATCACTTTTGGTATCCTTTATCTCCTTCATATCAAAAACCGGATGGATTGGCTTACCAGCATAGAATATCAAACCTGCTGAATTAAAACCATAGGTATAAATCTCCATATCCTTTTTGAAGCCTCTCAGCTCATCCGTTATTAATCGAGGGGATTTAAATGTTCTATCCATTAGAGGCATATAGTATGCATTATAGAAGTATCCAGCAAAGGCGAGGTAGAAAATAAAAAGCGAAAGGGCCCATTTTGGCGCCTTCTTCATTATCACGTAAAAAAACATACCACCTGTAATGAAAAGTATAACAACGTATATGTAGAGGGAAGATGGGCCTTCTCGAAATATGCTTACAGCAGAGTATGGCAGGGTATAAAGCACAACAATGGAGACAAGGGGTATAAGGGCAATAAGGAGAGCAAAACACTTGAGCAGTATATTTGTCCATTTATTTTCAATTAGCCACGGCCAGCAGTCCCTTATGTACACACCACACAGTAACGCACAGGCGGGATATAAGGAGAGTAGATATATTGCCCTTTTACTCATCGACAATTCAAAAAATAAAAATGTGAAAATGAACCATACAAGGGGCAACCAGTACCCCTTTCTAAAGGCATGGTAAATTGAAAAAGGAAGCAAGATGCTCCATGGAAGAAAATTAAAGAATAGTTTATGAAAATAATAGTAAAGGGATTCTATATGGTCAAAGGCATTCGTATATCGTGCAAGATTTTGTCTTAAAATAAATTCTCTCCAATACTCTTCCCCTGCCAGAAGAAACCAGATTGACGAAATCACGAGGGATAAAACACATCCTATAATAAGAGGCACGATGAATCTTTTAAATTCTCTCTTTATAAGCAGATAGATGAATATAGTACAAGCCGGTATTATTAGACCAGCAGGGCCTTTTGTGAGGGTTGCAAGGGATGCGGGAATAAAGGAAAGGATAAGATGCCATCTTTTCCCCTTTACAATAAAAAGGTAGCTGAAAAATACAGCGAGCCCTATAAAAAATGCAAAGGTCATATCCATTACGGATTCCCTTGCATTTGAGAGAAACTGATAGTTTGTTGCAAGAATTATAGCGGAGAGGAATCCCCCTTGCGAATCAATCAGTATCCGCCCCATATAGCAGGTTACCAATAAAAGTAAGGTTGCAGAAATAGCAGACGGCATCCTTGATGAAAGCTCATCGAGAATACCCCTTACCTTTGAGGCAACAATTATCATCCACGAAAAAAAGGGAGGCTTTTCAAGGTACGGCCTTCCATTGAGGTAAGGATGTATGTAATCCTTCCTTTCCATCATCTCCCTTGCCATTATAGCCTGTCTCGGTTCATCAGGATCCCAGAGGGCTATTGTCCCCAGATTATGGACAAATAGAATATAGGCGAGGGAAAGGATTATAAGTATTTTCATGTATATATTTCCATTGTTATGAGCGCTCAAGGGTTCAAGGATTCGAGGGTTCGAGCGATTTTCACTTGGCCCCTTTAGCACTTTGCCACTTCCTTTAAGCAAGATTTATATTCTAATATTTGACATTTTTCAATATTTCTTTGCTTTGTCAAATAGGAATTTTCAATATCATTAATCATTCCAATTAAGTCCTGATTCGTCATAGATCGGTGTTAGACGAAAAAAGTGATTTTTTTCTAACGGTCTTCTAACGGCCATAAAAAGTGTTCTCCAGTTTTGCAACCTGTGTGCGTGAAAACTCTGCATCGTTGAAAAGATGTCCATACAGATCAAAGGTGGTCTTAATAGTTGAATGACCAAGCTGTTCAGAGATATATTTAGGGTTCTGTTCGCCATGTATCCTTATGCTTGCATTGGTATGTCTCAGACTGTGCCATTTAACAGGGTTTAAGCCTGCATCCTTCAAAGCTGGCCTAAAGTATAGTTTGACAAAATTATGGTGAATGACAGGGCAACCCCGCCTTGTTGGAAATACAAGTTTTAACTCATTCCCAGGACATTGTAATTTCCACTTTTTAAACTCCAGTGCAAGAGAAGGTGAAATATCAACCTTCCTTTCGCTCGTTTCTGTTTTCGGTACGTTGAGCGTACCCTTCCATAGAGAATGTCTCACGTGGATCACGCTGTTATCAAAATCAATATCCTCCCAGGTTAAACCCCATAGCTCATTAGCACGGAGTCCGGTAAGGATCGCCGTAAGAACGGCAACACGGTAATGAAGGTCTATCTTCTCCAGGAGCTTGTTTGCTTCCTCAACATCAAGTATTGATACACGCTTTTTCGTAACACGGGGGTTTTTGATAAACTCTCCCGGGTTTCTTTTCGTGTATCCCCAGTGGTAAGCGTGTTTAAGCATTTCCTTCAAAACAATAGTTTCCCATTGTGCCGTGGAAGGTTGAACCTCTTTTAACCGTTTCGAGATAAAGGCCTGTATGTGCGCCCCTGTTATATTCTGTAACAGAGCATCGCCGAAGTGGCTCGTAAATCTTGCGACAACGTGTGTATAGCCCATTTTAGCAGTTTCTTTGATATTGCTCTCAACGTAGCTTTCAATCCATATCTTGCCAAACTCTTTAAATGTCACCTTCCGGACATCCTGAAACCTTCCTTCCTGTGCTACTGGGAGATTTTCATTTAAAACCCGTTCAGCATCTTTCTTTGTTTCACCGCCTCTTAACCATTTTCGCTTAGACCCAATGGCAATGACGGCATAATACGTATTTCCTTTCTTTGCTATACTTCCTCTCATACATCCTCCTTTTTCTTTTCCTTTTTCGTTTTACTCTTTTTCACCTCCTCCTTTCCTGAGAAATATGCTCTAAGGTCTTCCTCTGTAATCATCCAGTTCTTTCCCACTTTCCTACCCTTGAGCTTCCCTTTGGTAAACCATCCCCGGATTATCCTGGGATTCATTTCAAGTGCCTTTGCAATATCCTCGACATCGTAAAGCGTTATACTACCTATCTTTTTTACCATGTTGGCACCTCGTTAATAATGTCATGTTATGTATATATCATGTATATATAATGCTGTCAAGCGTTATTTTTGTAATATATGATATATTGCAATATAAAAAATCATATAAAGATATTGGTATGTTGTAATGCGCTTCTAACGGCATTCTAACCATTCCCATGCCTTTTCATCCATTGCAAAATTGCATTTTTCGAGAACCTCAGAGATTTACCAGCTTTCATATAGGGAAAATCAGAAAGGCCATGTTGTGAGTTATTCGCCCATTGATAGACTTGCCCCTTGCTTTTATTCAAAACCTTTGCAACCTGGTCAACGGTCAACAGATCGTCTTCCCGTTGATCCTGCCTGGATAGCAACGGACGGATCAGTTCAACAACCTTTTCGGCTATTGCCTGGAGGTCTGAGTGTTCAAGCTCAAGCTTCATTCATTCACCTTGCCTGGTGAGGCAGGGGGAGGGGGGATGACGTCATGAATGGAAATTTCAATATAACCCTCTTGTGGATGCGCCACAAATATTTTCATTTTCGGATTCCCTGCTGTTTTCGATGTTTAACTATTTTCTTTATCTCCTCAGGATATTTCTCGTGGCATTTTTGGCAAAAATCAGCATTGCAGTCAGTAAGCGGGGCCAGGCAAATATCACAAAGCCCTTTTTCCTTTTTGAAATCACAATTACAATACTCTACCCTGAAGCGTACATTAAAATCCGGGAAGCTATCTAAAAAAGCCTTGTTATAATTTTCCAGGGTTCCATGTTTCTGAGTGAGTTCTAAGGCCTCCCGGAAGACATCTTCTTCTGTATAAGGCTTTACGAAATTTTTGGGTATCATTTCTTTCAATGCCCTTACCGTGTCAAGCGCCCATTGTGCTGGGGTGTCCTCTTTGACATTCAAAAAATTTTCCAGTTTGTCTATCTTATTCCTTAAATCTTTTATGGACATATATACCCCCTATTTATAAACTTTGCGCCTGATTATTATTTCTTCCAGGGCTTGAAGCCTGTCTTCAACTTCTTCAATTTCTCTTAATCTTAAACAATGCGTTAAAAGGTCATTCGCTGCCCTTCTCTTAACAGATTCATCCTTACTGTTGAGGCATTCCATAAGCACTTCTACAGCCTTCCTGATTGAGGTCTTTAAATTCGATAAGCCTTCTTGGATTACCTCATTACGTTGACGTGTAAGCTCGTCTTTGTAGTTTGGGTCTTGTAACCACCCATAAAAGGTAGTTTTAGGGACGTCTGCTTGTTTACACCCGTCCTCTATTGATTTTGCATTGAGGATACAGGATATAGACCTTAACTGCCTATCAGTAAGCTGTACGATTTCGCATGTTTTCGGACTCAGCATTTTGTTATCCCTTATTTCCATAACTTAATCTCCATTGTTAAAAAGAATCCCCTGTACGTGCTTAACTGGAGGGTTCTGTTGTCTGCTTTTATCGTTGAACATCCTTTCAGCATATAGGACATATTCATCAAGGATAGCTGCCGTTTCATCTTTGTTAAGGTGCCGTGCATATCCCTTGTCAACCAACCCCTGTTCATTCGGAGTTCTGAACATCTCACCTGGTTGAAGAATTTCGCCATTGAGTTTTAAAAGTCTGAGAGTTTTTAGTATTCCCATTTTTCGCCCTCGATTTCTGGAATGTCATCTTCAGGAATAAAAATATTATCATCTGTCATTAAATTAATGGCCTCGACGGCGCAATGGCAAGACTGTTTATTATCAACACTTTCTGGCGTGCCATTAGTTTTTACGCTAATGGCGCTAATGGCATTGTCGGCATCTTGCGCCATCAAATCTGCTGTTGCGCCATTACCACTTTTTTCAATGGCATCCTGTAAAGTGGCGTCTGTATTGCTTTCTGCCGTTGCGCCATTAAAGTCATCAATTTTATAACGTTTCAAAATATTATTTAAATGTTCACGGTCAAAAAGGTATTTGTGTTTATTCCCTGAGCGTCCCAGTTTTTTAGTATAAAGGTAAAGTTTGTTGACGGTTCGGCCTGCCCATCGTACCTGGTCTTTTTTCTTAAATTCTTCAATATCCGGCAAGTCCATTTTTTCTGTAATCTCTGTCGTGGTAAAGACGCCCTGCCCTGAATAGCCCAGGAGGTCATCAATCGCCTGGATTAGTTTTTCTTCCAGTTCGCTCAACCCTGTCTGAGTTTCCAGCATACTCTCCAGAAATGCATTTTTAATGGTCTGTCTTTCTTCTTCCAGCACATTTTCAAGAGTAAGGATAGTATCTAAGGGTCTCCACAATTCCCTTATTCTTTGCGTCATGTCCAGGCCGGCTGTCTGGTAAATTTCCCTTACCTCTCGCCATTGAGTGAGTAATAACCGGTAAAGTTTATCCCGTAATTCTCCCCAGATAGGAAGGAAGGGTTCAGGATAACAATATTCCCTTGCGGCCCGTATCATAATAATTTCTATGCATCTATCTTTGAGATCTGAATCTATCTCTTTAATTGATGCAAAGGCTTTCGGTGAATAGGTCTCAAATTCAACCACCTTTCGGCTTTTATTCGTAATATGAACAATACGTCTTTTACCGCCCCCTGGTGTGTAGCTGTCGGCAAGGAGACCCAAAAGTTCAATATTCTGTTTTTGTGAAAGTATCTCTGCCTGATCCATGAGAAAGGTTGCCCTTACTCCGTCTATACTATCAGACATTGATGGTACTGAGATACCCTTCACCTTTATGGCATTAAAGGTAAGCAGGTTTAACAAGTCAAGCATCCGGCTTTTTCCTGACTGCTTTTTTCCGTAGAAAAATAGAAATGGAAAAGCATTGAAAATTCTGTGAAAATAAGTCGCTATGATCCACGCCGCAACAAGTCCATAAAGAGCATTGTTCTGAAACTCAACGTATCTCTTTAATATGCCCTTGATTTCATTGTATAGCTCTTCTGGTGCTATAGGATTTTTTATTAAGTCAAGTATCCCTGCCTTACTCCATTTATCATGTAACGTGATTAAAACACGCTCTCTGACATCAAAAATTATCTTGCCGGTATCTGTTTCAATAAATGATTGCTCATGAAGTTTATATTCGTTATCCTTGCATACAAGATACACATTTCTGGAGTCCGGCCGGTTATCGGTGATCACGGTTTCTTTAAAGCCGATACTTATAAAGCCCTGGTTTATTTCGTATGAGGGATGAGCAATTATGATATTGTCATCGGCAACCGTTACTTCAACCAGTGCATTTGCTTTAAGCGCCTTTCTGATTGAATGCACTGAAACACCGATCTGCTTTGATAGAGTCTTGATTAAAATTTCTTGTTCAATCGGATCAACCCCTGCAATCTCGGGTAACAAAAATTTATAGGTTTTATAAGTGGCCTCTTTCGCCCGCTCCATCAAGGTCTTAACCCCTGCAACCGACAAGGTCTTGAAATCCTCGATACTATGGTTTATCAAGTAATCATCAAGCCCCTTTTCGCTTCCCTGTGGGAGTTCCACAATATAAACATCTGCACCCCGTTCTTTCAGTTTATATGCAAGAGAATTGACGGCCTGGACAAGGTTCTTTTTATATCCATGCTTGTTTTTTGATTTCCAGTCGTTATCAGGAATAATGTTAATAATTCTGTCCTGAAGGGCGATAAGGTCAAAGTCCGGTATCAGATTCTTATTCCCATCGCTCCAGTTCCAAAGACCTGAAAGTCCTATGCAGCAAAGCCCCTCTTGACAGGCTTTCAGTGACTTTTTTTCGCCTTCCGTGAGATATAGCGGTGTGTTCGCATCCTGCAACGCTGGCCGTACCTTCTCGGTAATATAAAGGTGATTGCCTGAGTCCTTCTTCTGAAGGTATTTATGCCGCTTCCCCTGATGCTCGTCATTGTAGAACGCCTTGTAACGCTCAAAACCGTCGCATCCAGGATAAGGAAATGCTAAAAGGGATTGAATCCCTTGCCCGTTCCAGCCAAGTTTCTTAGGAATGTCTGAGGGTCTTACGCTGTAAATCTTGGCTTCTTGAATAGTCTTATCGGATAGCCCGGAATCCCGTTGTAAATTCTGATGGTGGAGAGGGTGAAGGCTACTTTGTATTGTATCCATTGTTACTTTCTCCTCTATCTTCTGTCTTTTTTCTTTTATACATTTCTGCTCTGAGTTTTTTTATTGACTCGGCATAGGCGTAGGCTTCTACGAAACCACCTGAGTTAAAATCGTTCAGGCATTGGTAAAGGACATCATTCGCAGGGAATACAAACTCAATCATCCCATTCGATTTTTCGTATGTTGGCTCGATTTTTAATTTTGCTCCGATGATACTGGCAATGTAAATGTTAGGTGTTTTGAAAAGTCCTGATTTCATATTTCATCTCTCCTTTAACCGTTTTTCTATTATTTATTGTTATAGCAGAGGGTAAGTATTACCTTGCAAATCCCTAAATTTTATAAGTGCTTGGTAATACTAAAAAAGGGGGTCTTTTAAAACTTTGGTAGGTTCGGAAAGTAGCCTAAGCCTTGGATACGTCCAATCGGGGGGATACTCAGTTTTTAGACTATCAAGAAAGTCTCGTATTTGATCTTCAGGTATACTTTTAAGTATGTTTTGTATCTGAGCTTTTTTTTCTTTCAATTGAAGCCATTCCCTGTCGATACGGCGATAAAGAAGTGAATATATTCCATATAGAAGCCAGATTTTCCCCTGTGGTGTTACTTGTTTAGTGAAGTGATGACATGTTTTATTTGAGTATCCAAGGTCTTTATATGTTTTGCCATTCAGGAATTTAATAAATTTATGCCAACTATTTTTAAAGTCAGGCCTATTGGTAGATTTTCGTTTATATTGTTCCCATGCGGGCAGGAAACGGATAGAATATTTATCAAACACATCTACAAACCATCGTCTTGTTTCAAGTTGTGGATGCGTTTCAAAGAGGTGCTTTACCTGGTAATCAAGGGCCGCCCTGAAATATTTGATGAAATGCATTACCCCATGGTTATTGAGCGTAGAAAAAGAAAACGAGCTGGGTGGCATTTTAAAATATCTTTTCATGTAGTCGTATGATTTCTCGCTCTCAAGCTTATATTTCTCAAGGAGGTAACTCTTATCTATTATCAAATCAAATATCTCTATGTCGCCAAACTTTACACGTGTAGCTGCATTATAGGAAATATATACCAGCTTGAGATCTTCATAATTTTTGTCTCTAACTCGCCATATCCCTTTTTTTAATGAAGCTTTTGTAAGGACTCCTCTTTTTTGCCTGATACTGAGGGAAGAAATAAAGTTGTCAATTGCTGAGTCTTCATCTTTTTTTCTATCCTTTTTGAATTGTGATAGCATGGCATAAAACTGTTCTTCGCTGGGAAATGTTAGACCATAGCCAATAGCATCTCTAAAATTATTGTAAAGAATCCAAGGAGAGCGTCGAAAATCGTGAAGGTGTGTTCCTATGGTAGTTAGTTCTATAAGGAAATTTCCAACACTGTCTTTTAACTTTTTATCAAGGATGTAATCTTTTTCTTTTTCCATTTCCTATCCCCGAATCTCAGGGTCTTATGTTACTTATATAGTTCTATTGGGGCCCACATTTTCTTTTCCCTGTACCACGACTGGTAGACTCAATTTTTATAAGTCTGTCCCCTTCAAAAGTCAACGCATTAACAAAAACGTCAGCACCGCAGTCATAGTACCATATATCTATATTCGTGGCCTGTTCGCTGTAATCTGCTGCCCCGTAAGTTTGCCTCCCCACCTGTCTACTCCCAAACCGAAGGTCGCCCACTATCGCTATCTTCCCTCCTCCAACCCAATGAGGGTTGCCACATCTCATAACAACGGTTGCCTTGCTTTCTCCTGTGCTAACAATTTCACTACCACATCTAAACGTATCGGCAAAAAGAGTAGCAGGAAAGTATACAAACGTTGCTAATATAATGAAAAATATGTAATACATAATAACACCTCTCTTTTTATTTCTTTGATGTTAATGAATCAATATATAATTGTTTTGTATCTCTCGATATACTAATTGCGAGAATATATATAAGTATCTCTAATCCCAATATTGCACCAAGCATACATTGTATAAAAAGCATAATCTCTCCTTTATTTATTGGCTTTCTTTTCCAATATATAAATAAGAAAACCGCATATTATAGCTACAATAACCCACTGGATAATGAGGGTTGAAATATCTATCTGTGTAAACTGTGGAGGATTAAAAATAAAAGCATATCCGTGTCTGACTATTACCCCTCTTATTCTTGCAATCCACGGCGGGAATATCCCCATAAGAACTATAACGCCTACTCCTATAGATATTATGATTTTCTTTGTCTTCATTTGTTACACCCCCTTTCTATGTAACTCTTTTATTCTATTGTGATATTGTACTCAACAAATGTCAATGAGAAAAAGGCAAGCGAGTATGGCTCATGGGGGAAGCTATTGAGTAACCATACCCGCACGCTTTTTCTGTGAAATGATTTCCTTCTAACCGATTTCTAACGAAGTAACATAAAACAGGCAAAACCAGTGCTACAAGACAGACATGCTTTTTTTGTAGACTTATTGAAATGATTGACGTTGTCTCAGATTGCTTGATACTGCTCGTGCAACCATATAATATTTGACATTTTTCAATATATTTTATACCATATCGCATGGAAAAGGGCGAAAGCAAAGAGGATATTTACAACAGGGCGAAAAACCAGCATGCAATCCTTGACAGAAGGTTGCAGATGTTACTTAAAAAACCATACCTTACCGAAGATGAAGAGATGGAGGTCAAGGTATTAAAAAAGCAAAAGCTTTATTTTAAGGATATTATGGAACGTATAAGCGATGAATTAAAAAAAGGAGAGGCTTAATTGAAGAAGACCGGGGCACAGATATTTGTAGAATCATTAAAAATGGAAGGTGTGGACACGATATTCTGCTATCCTGGCGGTGCTACCCTGAACATAACAGATGCATTCCATTACTCTGATATAAAACAGATCGTGGTAAGACATGAGCAGGGTGCAGTCCATGCATCAGATGGATATGCACGGGCCTCAGGCAGGGTCGGGGTGTCTCTTGTTACATCAGGACCCGGGGCAACAAACACTGTTACAGGTATTGCTACAGCGTACATGGACTCCATACCCATCGTGATCTTTTCGTGTCAGGTGAATACAATGCTCATAGGGAACGATGCCTTTCAAGAGGCCGATATCGTTGGGATTACAAGACCATGTACGAAACACAGCTATCTTGTAAAAGATGTAAAGGACCTCGCAAGAATTGTTAAAGAAGCCTTCTACATTGCAAAATCAGGAAGGCCCGGACCTGTGCTTGTTGATATCCCTAAAGATGTATCTGCAGCCTTATGGGAATTCAAATATCCCGAAAAGGTGTATATAAGAAGCTATCAACCCACATATATCGGGCATCCCGGCCAGATAAAGAGGGCTATGAAGCTTATTGCCTCCTCAAAAAGACCCGTCCTCTACACAGGTGGCGGTATCATCTTATCAGGGGCATCTATTGAACTTATAAAATTTGCAGAGGCGCTTTCCATACCGGTGACGAATACCCTTATGGGGCTTGGTGGTTTCCCGGGCAACCATCCTCTATTTTTAGGTATGCTCGGCATGCACGGGACCTATGCGGCAAACATGGCCATCACAAGCTCTGATGTGATTATTGCCATGGGGGCAAGGTTTGATGACAGGGCAACAGGAAAGGTTGATGAGTTTGCGCCCCACGCAAAGATTATTCATGTAGACATAGACCCAACATCGATTAGCAAAAACATAAGGGTTGATGTACCAATCGTGGGAGATACAAAAAACGTACTTAAAAAGATGATAGAGATAGTTGAAGACGATAAGGAGACCTTCAGGGATTATCCTAATGCTATTTCTGAATGGACAAAGGAGTTAGCAAGGTGGAAAAAGGAATACCCCCTTACCTATGTGAGAAATGGTACACTGAAACCCCAATATGTCATTGAAAGGATATATGAGCTGACAAAAGGAAAGGCAATAATATCCACAGAGGTGGGGCAAAACCAGATGTGGACAGCCCAGTTCTATAAATTTCTCAAGCCGAGAAGCATTATAACCTCCGGCGGCCTCGGTACAATGGGTTTTGGATTTCCTGCAAGCATAGGTGCACAGGTTGCTTTCCCTAAAATGCTCGTAATCGACATAGCCGGTGATGGCAGTATCCAGATGAATATACAGGAACTTGCAACAGCGGTTCAGTTTAAACTTCCTGTTAAGGTAGTTATACTGAATAACGGATACCTCGGGATGGTAAGACAATGGCAGGAATTTTTCTATGAAAAAAGATACACATGGACACACCTTGAATGCACCCCTGATTTTGTAAAGCTTGCAGAGGCATATGGTGCAGCAGGATACAGAATAGAAAGGGAAGATGAGGTAGATACTATATTAAAAGAGGCCTTTCATAATAATAAACCTACCCTTATTGATGTTCGCGTGAATCCAGAGGAATCAGTCTATCCAATGGTTCCAGCAGGGGCCTCGCTAAGAGAGATGCTTCTCGTTTAGGAGGAAAAATTGAGACACATAGTATCCGTACTTGTTGAGAATGAGTTCGGTGTTCTTTCAAGAATTGCAGGCTTATTCAGTGGAAGGGGTTTCAATATAGAAAGCCTTTGCGTTGCAGAGACCCTCGATCCCACAATTTCTACAATGACCATTGTTACAAGTGGAAACGATGCGATAATTGAGCAGATATTAAAACAGTTAAACAAACTGATCAACGTGATAAAGGTTGTGGATTTTAAAGAATTGGATTATGTCTCAAGGGAAATGGTCCTTGTGAAGGTAAATGCTGATGAGAAGACCCGGGAAGAGATCCTCAGGATGATAGAGATATTCAGGGGACGAGTAATAGATGTATCCCCAAAGACGTACACGATAATGATTACAGGGGATGAAGAAAAACTTAAGGCCTTTTTAACCCTTATAAAACCGCTCGGCATTAAGGAGCTTGTAAGAACAGGACCCATTGCCGTTGCAAGAGGGGATAAAACTATTAAGATGAATGAAAAACAGTCTAAAGGAGGAGAAGAGAATGGCTAAAATGTATTATGACAAGGATGCAGACCTTGGGATACTGAAGGGTTCAAAGGTTGCGATCATCGGATACGGAAGCCAGGGGCATGCCCAGGCACAAAACCTAAGGGACAGCGGGGTAAAGGTTATTGTTGCCGAGCTTGAAGGAACCCCAAACTATAAACTTGCCAAGGAGCATGGCTTCAAGCCTGTAAGTGCATCTGAGGCATCCAGAGAGGCGGATATAGTCCAGATACTTGCACCAGATCAAGCCCAGGCAGAGTTATATAAAAATGAAATAGAGAAAAATATGAAAAGGGGTAAAACCCTTGTATTCTCTCATGGATTCAATATCCATTTCGGGCAGATTGTCCCACCTGTTGATATCGATGTTATCATGATAGCCCCGAAAGGTCCGGGGCACCTTGTAAGAAGGGAATTTGTGGGGGGCGCTGGTGTTCCTTCACTGATAGCGGTTTACCAGGATTATACAAAAAAGGCAAAGAGGAAGGCCCTCGCCTACGCCAAAGGAATCGGGGCAACAAGGGCGGGTGTCATAGAGACCACCTTTAAAGAAGAGACTGAGACAGACCTATTCGGAGAGCAGGCAGTATTGTGTGGCGGGGCAACAGAACTCGTTAAGGCAGGTTTTGATACGTTGGTCGAGGCAGGTTATCAGCCTGAAATTGCATACTTTGAGTGCCTTCATGAGCTCAAGCTCATCGTGGATTTGATGTATGAGGGTGGAATATCATATATGCGTTATTCCATAAGTGACACGGCAGAGTATGGAGATATGACAAGGGGTAAAAGGATAATTTCCGAAGAGACAAGGGAAGAGATGAGGATGATGCTTGAAGAGATACAGAGCGGTGAGTTTGCAAGGGAGTGGATACTTGAGAATATGGCTAAAAGACCCGTATATAATGCCCTGAAAAAAATAGAGAGCGAGCACTTAATAGAGAAGGTGGGGAAACAACTCCGGTCTATGATGGGCTGGATTGGGAGAAAGGGTTGAGAGAAACGCCTATCGCGAGGGAAGGGCTAAAATTTATAGTCCCTTCCCTCTTTTTTTCTATTCTTTTCTTTATATTCCACATCCAGATCTTTTTTATTATAAGTTTTGCGTTCTTCCTTTCCTGTCTTTTTTTCTTCAGAAACCCCAAAAGAATACCAAAAGACGCTTCTGGGAGCCTCATTTCACCGGCAGATGGGAAGATAATGGAAATCAAGGAGATGGTTGAAGGGGAGTTTATGGGGGTCGAGACAAAACGGATAAGTATATTTATGTCCCTCACAAGCGTTCACGTAAATAGGGCCCCCTCGGAAGGTCGTGTATCAAAGGTAATGCACAGAGACGGTAAATTTGCCCTTGCCTTTAGAAAGGATATAGAGAAACAAAATGAGAGGAACTACATCCTTATTGAAGAGGGGGATAAAAGGATTCTTTTAGTTCAAATCGCAGGATTTTTAGCAAGACGCATTACCAGTTATGTGAAGGAAGGAGACTATGTAAAAAGGGGTGACCCTGTTGGAATTATTGCCTTTGGTTCAAGGGTAGATATTTATCTTCCAATCGGGTATGAACCTGTGGTAACATTGAATGATAAGGTAATGGCTGGAGTGACACCTCTGGCAAGAAAGAAGGGGGAACATGAAGAAAAGAAAACGTAGAGGTATCTATCTTTTACCAAATATTTTGACTTCAATGAGCCTGTTCTCAGGTTTTTACTCTATTGTTGCGACTATTGATAAAAAGTTTGTTTACGCCAGTATTGCGATATTCATCTCCTGTGTCTTTGACATGCTGGATGGTAAAGTGGCACGGATGACGCGTTCAAGTAGTAAGTTCGGTGTCGAATACGACTCCTTATCCGATTTAATAGCCTTTGGTATAGCCCCGGGACTGCTCGCCTATATGTGGGCACTAAAGGGCTATGGAAGATTCGGCTGGCTTGCCGCATTCCTCTATGTGGCGTGCGGGGCATTAAGGCTCGCCCGGTTCAATGTCCAGGTAGACACCATCCAGAAAAAGCAGTTTCTTGGTCTCCCGATACCGGCAGCTGGGGCGGTAATTGCAGGGAGCGTGCTTTTCTATTCATGGTTCGGCTATCACGGGGAACTAAAAACAATACTTATGCCGATCCTGATTTACATCCTTGCCTTTCTCATGGTAAGCGATGTTCGTTATTTAAGCTCGAAAGAGATGGGATTTTTCAAGAGAAGACCATTCCGTACAACAGTAGCAGCTATTACAACCCTTGTAATAATATTTATAGAACCAGAAATTATGCTATTCATATTATCCTTTGCTTACCTCTTATCGGGACCTGTATACACACTTTTAAGGGGTAAGAAGATTATCCTTGAGGATACTGCCCGTTCGAAAGAAGCTTCAGAAGAGCAAGATGATCATCTATAAAACCATCTGCCTGTAATTCTTGATTCTTATATGCGATAAACCTGACGCCCGAGGAAAGAGCAGTATCTCTATCTACTTCCGAATCTCCCACATAAAGGGTTTGCTCTCTATCAATGCTCAATGCAGCTAAAATCTTCTCCACAGATTCGGGATCTGGCTTGGGGTTTTTCACATCAAGGGCAGTCACTACCATATCAAAAAAGGGCCAGAGGTCAAACCTTTCCATTATGTGTTCCATCGAGGTAGTCCTGTTTGTGCTTATCGCCCGTGCGATCCCTCTTTTCTCGAGCTGGGCCAGGGTTTCAAGGATATTTGGTTCCATCTTCAAATAGACAATAAATTCTTTGAAGTCTACCTGTTCTTTCAAAAACTCTATTGCCCTCTTCTCTGATGCCTCATCATCCCTAAACATATGGTGGATTGACTCATAGACTGTATGGGTGTGGCAGTATTTTAATTCATTTTCCGTGAGAGGTGGCCTTCCCATTGATGTTGCGATGAGGTTGTACAATCTCCCATTGGCTTCGAGAGAGTCAAAGAGCACACCATCACAATCGTATATCACGCAACTAATCTGCCACTTAGGTTTAATGAAGGGGTCGAGGGGTCGAGGGCCTGCGACGAGCTCAGCCGAGACGGTCGAGGGGTCGAGTGTTTTACCACTTGAATCCTTGAATCCTTGACCCCTTGACCCCTTTAGAGAATTTTTCATGGACAAGAGTTTAACCGTATTTGAGAAAAAATCAAGTAGAAAATTTATAGTTCTAAATCTCTCAGTTTATGTTACAATAGTATGCCAAATAACTTTAGGGGGTAAGGTATGATTAGTGTTTCCATTCCTGGATGGGGTGACCTCGATATAGAGTATCTTGTGGTTGATTATAATGGAACATGCGCATTTGACGGAAAACTAAAAGAAGGTGTCAAAGAACTGATGGAAAAGGTTGCAAGGTACATCAAGGTATTTATAATAACATCGGATACCTATGAAAACATTGATACTGAAGGGAATACAATAGGCTTTAGCATTATTAAGGTTGGAAAGGAAGGAAGTGGCAAGGAAAAGGCAAGGATAATAAGGGAGCTTGGACCTGAAAAGATAATTGCCATAGGGAATGGTGCCAACGATGCCATGATGTTAAAAGAGGCAGCCCTCGGTATTGGTGTCATCGGTGAAGAAGGCAGCGCAAATTCCCTGATCAAAGAGGCAGACCTTGTTGTAAACAGTATTGCAGATGCCTTTAATGTTGTTCTCCATCCAGAGAGATTGGTGGCTACCCTGAGGGATTGAGAGATAGTCAAACCTTTAATACAGGGTTTAGGGTATAGGGTATAGTAACTAACCCCTAACCCCTGTCTCCTAACCCTTAAGTATAAAACAGGATTCAGCATGATTGGCAATATCCTAAAAAAGATTATTGGAACTAAAAACGAAAGGGAATTAAAGAGAATTCAGCCTATCGTTGATAAGGCAAATACCCTCGAGGAAGGATTAAAGGGCCTTTCAGACGATGAGCTAAAAAGAAAGACCCCCCTGTTCAAAGAGAGGATTGAAAGGGGTGAAGACCTTGATGCCCTTTTACCAGAAGCCTTTGCCCTGGTCAGGGAGGTGGCAAGACGGACAATAAATATGAGGCATTTTGACGTTCAACTTGTAGGAGGTGTTGTCCTCCATGAAGGCAAGATTGCTGAAATGGCAACAGGAGAGGGGAAGACCCTTGTTGCAACACTCCCTGTATATCTCAACGCACTCACAGGTCTGGGTGTCCATGTGATAACCGTCAACGACTACCTTGCAAAAAGGGATACCCAGTGGATGGGCCCCATATATAAATTTCTTGGTCTCTCTGTGGATACCATTGTTCATGGCCTTGACGACGATGAAAGAAAAAAGGCTTATGCATGTGATGTAACCTATGGGACCAACAATGAATTTGGATTCGATTACCTAAGGGACAATATGAGATACACACTCGATGAATGTGTGCAAAGGGAATTCAACTATGCGATAGTTGATGAGGTTGACAGCATCCTTATCGATGAAGCAAGGACACCGCTTATCATTTCAGGTCCTGCAGAGGAATCAACGGACAAATACTATAAAATCAACAGGCTCGTGTATCAGCTCAAGAAAGACAAAGATTTTATGGTAGATGAAAAGGCAAAAAGTGCCTACCTC
Organism: Pseudomonadota bacterium; assembly: GCA_026388215.1. Taxonomy (NCBI): domain Bacteria; kingdom Pseudomonadati; phylum Pseudomonadota; species Pseudomonadota bacterium. The sequence continues at coordinate 27,925 of JAPLKF010000136.1, forward strand.
ACAGAGGAGGGGGTGGCAAAGGTTGAAAGGCTTATCAATATTGACAATCTTTATGACCCGAAATACGTTGACCTCCTGCACCATATAAATCAGGCCTTAAGGGCGCACTATTTATTCAGCAGGGACGTTGATTACATAGTAAAGGATGGGCAGGTTATCATAGTAGACGAGTTTACAGGAAGACTCATGCCGGGCAGGCGTTTCAGCGACGGTGTTCATCAGGCGCTGGAGGCGAAGGAAAATGTCAAGATCGAGAGGGAGAATCAAACACTCGCAACCATTACATTTCAGAATTACTTCAGAATGTATAAAAAACTCGCTGGCATGACAGGCACAGCGGATACTGAAGCCCTTGAGTTCAAAAAGATTTACAACCTTGATGTTATTGTAATACCGACAAATGTACCACTTATAAGAACCAATTATACAGATGTCATTTACAGGACTGAAAAAGAAAAATTTAAGGCTGTGGTGGGTGAGATAGAAGAGCTTTACAAAAAGGGAAGGCCTGTACTTGTTGGAACACTCTCGATAGATAAGTCTGAGAGGGTATCTGAAATGTTGAAGAGAAAGGGGATACCCCATCATATCCTGAATGCAAAAAACCACGAAAGCGAGGCAGAGGTCGTTGCCCAGGCAGGCAGATCAAGGGCGGTAACAATATCCACGAATATGGCAGGAAGGGGAACTGATATCCTTCTTGGCGGAAATCCAGTGTTTCTCGCACTCACTATGTGCAAAGGGCAAAAGGACACAGAAGAATACATCAAAGCACTCGAAGAGGCAAAAAGGATATGCGAGAAAGACAAGGAAGGGGTAATAAGGCCCGGTGGATTACACATCCTTGGAACAGAAAGACACGAATCGAGAAGGATAGACAACCAGTTAAGGGGAAGGTCAGGGAGGCAGGGAGACCCGGGTTCTTCAAGGTTCTATGTATCCCTGGAGGATGAAATTATGAGGCTTTTTGGTTCCGACAGGGTCTCACCAATTCTCGGCAAACTCGGCATGAAAGAAGATATGCCAATAGAACACCCCTTCATCACAAAGGCCATAGAAAACGCCCAGACCAAGGTAGAGGGACACAACTTTGAGATACGAAAATATCTCCTTGAGTATGATAATGTGATGAACAAACAGAGGGAAACAGTATACGGGATGAGAAGAGAGGTCATGAAGGATGGCAACGTAAAGGACCATATATATGATATGATAGAAGAGATATGCGAAAACCTTGTGTATGAGTATGCCCCGGAGAAGGTATATCCAGAAGAGTGGGATCTTCAGTCTCTCAAGAACAGGATTTATGAAACATTCTTCTTTCACATAGACCTTGATTCAACAGATATAAAAACTATTACAAGGGAAGGGTTAATAGACATAGTAGAAGAGAAGGTTTTTTCTGTCTATAAAGAGAAGGATAAATTGTTCGGTGAAGACGAACTCAGGGCTATAGAGCAATTTATCACACTAAACTCACTCGATACGCACTGGAAGGAGCATCTCCTTTCCCTTGACCATCTGAAGGAGGGCATTGGTCTCAGGGGCTATGGACAGAAGGATCCATTAAGGGAGTATCAAAGGGAGAGTTTTGAACTGTTCCTTGATATGCTGGACAGGGTAAAATATGACACGGTGAAAAAAATGTTTGCAGTTCAACCTGCGAAAGAGGAGATTACCCATAATGAGCCTATCATGTTTATGAACAGGGGGGATGAACGCCCCCTTGAACAGAAGGGAAAGAAGATTGGAAGAAATGACCCCTGCCCATGCGGTAGTGGCAAAAAATATAAGCGGTGCTGCGGGAAGTAGATAGTAAATAACCAATGACCAATAATCAAGCTCCAAATAATATCCAATTTTCAAAGTTTAGGTTATTGGATATTGGAATTTGTCTGGTTATTGGAATTTGGTTATTGGTTATTGTGCTTCAGTGATTGGTTATTGTAATTTGGTTTATTGATTATTTAAAAAAGGGATTATTATGATTTCCGGTATTGAATTTTCAGGCATAGCATCCGGTATTAAGGGTCCAGGGCTCGATCTGGGGCTTGTCCTTTTTAAGGAAGGTATGAATGCTTTATCACTATATACGAGAAACAGGGTAAAAGCCGCTCATATCCTGTATAACAGGAGAATAGAGCATAATCCCATAAGGGCAATACTCGTAAACAGTGGATGTGCTAATGCATGTACAGGAAAAGAGGGCGTATCAGATCTCCAAATAATTGGCAATAAGCTTTCTTCTTTGCTTAAGATCAGGAAAGAAGAGATTCTTTTTGCATCAACCGGTGTAATAGGGAGAAGGCTACCAGCCGATAAGATTATTCGTTCTTTGCCGGCCCTTTTAAAAGGCCTCAAAGAGACACACGTGGAGTCCTTTGCAAAGGCTATCATGACAACAGATACCCATCCAAAGATTGTGAGTGAAACCTTCCAGGGGAAAAAGAGGTACAACATCGTAGGGATTGCAAAGGGTTCAGGCATGATAAATCCACTTTTTGCAACGATGCTTGCCTTCATCTTCACAGACTATCCTGCCCGACCTGACAAGATAAAAAGGGGATTTTTAAACTCAGCAAAGGAAACATTTGAACGAATAACGGTGGATGGCGAGTGCAGCACCAACGATACAGTGATGCTCTTCACAAAAAGGGGCGAGGAAGACCCTAAAGGGCTTGATACCTTCAAGGATAAACTCTATTCCGTTATGAAGGAGCTCTCCATGATGGTTGTGAGAGATGGAGAGGGCGCAACAAGGGTTATCCATATACTGGTGAATGGAGCGGAAAAAAAGGAGATAGCCGAGAAGATAGCGAGGAGGATCGCAACCTCATTGCTCACCAAAACCGCATTTTTTGGATGCGACCCGAACTGGGGAAGGATCATAGCGGCAGTTGGCGATGCTAATGTTCCTGTGCAGCCATCAAAGATTGAGGTTATCATGCAGGGGGAACTACTTGTAAAGAATGGAATTGAAGTACCCTTTAATGAAGAATATCTGAAAAAACTGATGAATAAAAAGGACATAGAGCTCGTTGTAAATCTCCATAACGGAAAGGCCTCCTACGACATGTTTACCACTGACCTCACCTACGACTACATCAAGATAAACGCATCGTATAGAAGCTGATTTTAGCTATCAACTATCAGCAATCAACTTTCAGCAATCAGGAAAATCTAAAGCAAAAAAACATATTTACGTATAGCTTCCTGTAATGTTGTTTTTACTACTTCCCCTTAATATGCAATACTTTAAGCGGTAATGGTTAATACTAATGAGAATCTTAACGGAACATCACAATAGAATAAAGATGCTATATAACGAGGAGGAAAGAAGGGGGTGACAAGGAGTTATTGAATAATTAAAGAGTGTCCACATCACCAAAAGGGCCCGGTTAAAGAATCGAGCCCTTTTTTCATTCAATATTATTTGACCTCATAAACTTCAGCAGTATGGCAGTTGATTGTTACCAGACCGGTAAAAATCGATATTACAACATCTAAGAAGGTGTATTTTGTCTCTACCCTCACATTTGTGTTTGCAGGGACTATATCATCAGTCGTGTTATTAGAAATTGGGACTAACCCCCATAAAGCATACCAAACTCTTTTTTCAGCAATTTTTGTGCCTTCCTGGGTGCTCGGTATAAGTTTAGCGTTACCCGTCACATTAATAGTGGAACAACTACTAAACATGGTGATCATAAAACCAAGACAAACGATTGCAGCAATCACTCTGACATGTTTTGACATACATTACCCTCCTTTTTTTATTAGTGATGTTTCTTTTGGTGGAGATTCTAATCTAATGCCCACCCCCCTCATTTTAAGTTTATGTCATTATTTCTACATAATTTCATTGCCATGTCAAGCACTATTAGCGAAACGTTATACTCCATTTCTAACGGTAATTTTCAGATTTTCGTTTGATAGGAATCGTTTAGTAGTAGGTAGGTGAAGTCCAGTATCACAACCTAATCGTACACTGCCTGTCAGGTCAAATTCTAATTTTTACAGATAAAGCTTCCATGTGCTCTTGATGTAGTAAATTTATACGTTCACAAGCGTTTTTCAAATCTTCTTCATTCACATAATTCTTTAGCCACTTCTGCAATAGTTCTCCCCAACTCCTCTGTGGTTGCCGTCCCCCCGAGGTCAGGGGTTTTAATGTTTTTGTTGGCCAGCACTATCTCGATTGCCTTTTCAATCATCTTTGCTGCATCACTATAACCAAGATGGTCAAGCATCATGGCGCCTGACCATATCTGACCGATAGGGTTGGCAATGCCCTTACCTGCTATATCGGGAGCAGAACCATGGACAGGCTCAAACATGGACGGGAAATCCCGTTCAGGGTTCAGGTTCCCTGATGGAGCAATACCAAGGCTTCCTGCAAGAGCCGGTCCAAGATCCGAAAGAATGTCGCCAAAGAGATTACTTCCCACAAGAACATCGAACCTCTCAGGATGGGATACAATGGCTGCTGTGAGGCCGTCTATGTGGTACTGGTCGGCTTTTATCCCGGGGTATTGTTGAGATATTTCTCTGAATATTTCATCCCAGTAAGGCATAGTAAATACAATTCCGTTCGACTTCGTCGCTGATGTGACATGTTTTTTTGGTCGTTTTTTTGCCAGCTCAAAGGCAAACCGTATTATCCTTTCAACGCCCTTACGGGTAAAGATAGATGCCTGTATCACCATTTCCTGCTCAGTTCCGATATACATCTTTCCACCTACATTAGAGTATTCCCCCTCATTGTTTTCTCTTACTACACAGAAGTCTATATCTTCAGGCCTTTTATCCCTCAACGGGCTTATAATACCCTTCAGGAGCCTTACCGGCCTCAGGTTTACGTATTGACAGAATGTCCTTCGTATTGGGATGAGTAAACCCCACAGGGAAATATGATCGGGCACATCAGGAGCCCCCACAGCACCAAGATAGATAGCATCGAATCCTTTTAATGTTTTTAATCCGTCGGAGGGCATCATCTCACCATGTGATGCGTAATATTCACAGCCCCATGGAAAAAATTCCCATTTACATTCGATACCAAACCTTTTTCCAACAGCTTCAATGACCCTGATACCCTCGGGTACTACTTCTTTCCCGATACCATCCCCAGGAATAACGGCTATCCTATGCATATTTCCTCCTAAAATTGCTTGATGTACCCCAATACATTATTTTCCATAAAATGAATTTTAAAGGAAAATGTAAAAAAGGCAACAAAAAAAACAAAGAAAGGCATTACAATAAAAGGCATGACACATACCTTTTTTAGTTTAAAATTTGCTTTATTTTGTGACAACCATGATATATTCTTACTTAAAGTACATTATAGATTACCAAACATATTAAAGGGGGTAAACTTATCATGGAGCCTCCATTCGTCCTCCTTGCATAAAATCATCCTGGGCTGACCAAATATGGATACCCCTTGAGCCGTGAAGTGTGCCTGACGGTAAGAAGAGTCTTTGGTATCTTGATCGGCTGGAGCCGGAAATCTCTTAAATTTTTTGAATATTTTCTCGCGCTAAAGCATGGCAGGATCCGCGGGTGGCGAAGCTGCCATGGGAATTCCTTTGAGATTCAGAGGGCCTTTTAGAACCGGGCCAGAAAAGGAAAAGACATTCAGCGAGGATGATTATGAAAAAATCGCCGAGGGATTCCCAGGATTCAACCGCCCGGGATTTCCCTCGGCATTCTAAAAATTTTTACCACAATCCCAGAACCTTCCACCAAGGGAAACCGATGCCTATCCAGATGGCAATGTTGACGAAGGAGATGATCAGTCCCAATATCCACCATGTTTTCTGGTCCAAATAACCCGCATTAAAGTAAATCGGCGCAGGTCCCGTTCCGTAATGCGTAATCCCGGCATTGAGCGCGGTAAAGAATCCCAATGTCAGGGCCGCCAGGTAGGGGGGAACATTGGCAGCAATGGCTACCGTCAAGAAAGGAACATACATGGCTGTGGTGTGGGCAGTGGTGCTGGCAAAACCATAATGGGCGTAGAAGTAGACCAGCATGAGGATGATCAAGACCGTAAACCACGCCAATCCCCCAGTGGCTCCTCCGACGGCTACGGCAAACCATTTCATAAAGCCGAGAGCGTTCAGTTGACCGGCCATCATGACCAAGCCGCCAAACCAGATAAGGGCATCCCAAGCTCCCTTCTCGGCCAAAACGTCATCCCAGCGGATCACTCGCGTCACCAGCATGACGCCCACCCCAAGGAAAGCTACCGTGGTGGCATCAATCTTGTTCCATTGCCCCGTTACCCATAATGCCAGGATGAGGAAAAAAACAAAGAGCATAATCTTTTCAGTCCGCTTCATGGGCCCCATCTTTTCCAGCTCATTGTGGGCCATCGCCACGGCTTCAGGTGTAGCTTTAATCTCCGGGGGATAAATCTTGTAAAGGAGGTAAGGAACGATGATGAGCGATAGGATGCCCGGGACAATGGCCGCCAGGGCCCACATCCCCCAAGTGATCGGAATATTCGCGGTCTTCATGGCTAGCTCGGCAATCAACGGGTTAGGGGCCATGGAAGTCATAAACATGGCCGAAGTGATGACTGTGGCCTGATACTCCATTATCATCAGGAAAGCACCGATCTTCCGGGCGGTTTCTCCCGGTTCGGATCCAAAAGTGTTCGAAAGAGCCCGGACAATTGGATAAATAATTCCCCCGGCCCGGGCTGTGTTTGAAGGCATGGCCGGGGATAAAACCAGCTCGCTGGCCACCACGGCGTAAGCCAGGCCCAGAGTCTTGCGGCCGAAGGCCCGGATGAACATGTAGGCAACCCTCCTTCCCAGACCTGTGCTGATGAAACCCCGGGCGACCAAAAAGGCCGTGACGATCAACCAGACCGTGCTGTTGGCAAAGCCCGAAAGAGCCGTCCCAATCTTGAGGACTCCGGTGAAGGCAGTCATCATCACTCCAATGATGACCACGCCCCCCATGGGGAGGGGAGTCAGAATCAAACCGAAGATGGTAGCCACGAAGATGGCCAAAAGATGCCAAGCTTCTTTCTTGACCCCGGTGGGTATGGGGGAGTACCAGATAATGAGCCCAATGATAATAACGATAATTCCGCGGACAATCCGCGCCTCCACGCTACGTTCTTTACCGTTCATCTCATTCTCCTCCTAAGGTTATTTAAAAAGAAGTGGCTTTGCTCACATTTTTTCTTAGTTTTCCATTTCTATTACGAACCTCCGCCTATCATTTTAATAATAGCAAAAGCGGTAACAGTTTAGTTTTTCCAAAATCCTGATTTATTAATATACACCCCCCCCAAGTTGTCAAGAGTTTTTTTAGAGACTTTCCCACTTTTTCTGCTAAGAATACCACTATTTTGTTTATAATCAAGATGTTGTCAACTGTCCCACTTTTTCCGCTAAGTTGTTGTTCAGGTAATGTTTGATTTGATAGAGTTTTAGGTGATTCTGTCTACCTCTTTCTATCTTAAAACCACGGCGTACTTTTTCCATCTGTCTCCAGATAGCAATAAGGTTTTCTATATTCCCAGAGCGGGGGATACGCTTATCATCCATATATGTAATCATATACTCAAACTTGGAACTCATTAAAAACTCCATTATCTTTTTAAGATGCCAGAAGTCTCTCCACCATCTCTCCTCATAGATACTATCTCTCTTAGCGTAAGCCTCTGCTTTGCTACTGCTCCCATTAAATATCTGATGAATCTGTTCTTTGAAGATCAGAATAGCCTCAACAGGGGTGCCTCTGTAGAACTCGATTAGTTCAGGAATCACTCTATGGTCTTTGGCTGTCCAGTTATCCATGTTCTTAAGTATCCGCCATTTGTTTTCCCACAGTTCCTTACGGAATGGTTCTAATTCCTCCCCCTTTAATTGCTTTCTAAATTGGAGAAGGGCATTCTTCAGGTGTTTATGGATCTGCTGCATTACATGGAAATAGTCATACTGGATGATTACTTTAGGCCAGACCTTCCTTACCTGTTTCGGATATGCAGCTAATAGGTCAAAGATGATAGCCCAGGGATTAATTCCCAACTCTTTTAGATGCCAGCAGAATTGCTCAATGCTGCCTCTTGAAATAGTACCAGCTCTA
>JAPLKF010000137.1 GCA_026388215.1 Pseudomonadota bacterium
CACCTTTGAGAGATTCTTGGTAATGCCTAAGTTAATGAGAGTGGGTTGTTCTTTTGGCGGTAACACAACGTTACCACCAAAGACTTTGTCTTCTGGCGGTACTGCCAGTTGACCGCCAGAAGAATCCTTACCAGCTAACTCCTCGGCATGGTCGAGGGGTTGTAGTAGTATCAACAAAAACCCCCCTGCCCCTTTCCCGTTCGCAATGTCGGCGAGAAGTTGCTTCACATTTTTTTTCGGTATTTTCAACGAGCGGGCAAGTTCTGCAATGGTGTAACCCTCCCTGAGCATTTTCACCGCGTCGGCTGTTTTCGACCCATAATTTTTTCCTATTTCGGCAATCCTTTCGGAATCGGCCTGGTCTTCCTGAGCGCCTACAAACCCTCCGTCCCATGACGGCTCTGTCACTTCAATATCATCTACCAAAACCTCTTTCCGCTTTTCATCGCGCCTCTCCCATAACAACATACACCGGGCGTAAGCCTTTGAAAAGTGAGGGGATTTGTTCGTACACAAATATTTAAAAATCGCCCCTTGCGCGATATCCTCCGCGGCGCCATTGCAACCCATTCTGAAGGCTTCTGCTTTAAAAAAAGGCCAATATTTTTCAACAAGTTGTGCGTTTAAGGTTGTAGATTCAAGTAAATTGTGATAGTATAAATTCAAGTGGGACATTTGTTACCTCCTACTTTTTTTAGCCTTGCCCTCTCTGGTCGCTAACCTGGGGGCAAGGTTTATTATTGTTACTACATGTATATCATCAAATGTTACTTTTGTAAACGATTATTTTATTTTTTTTAAAAAAATGTTAGGTTATAATGTATATTATAATTATTACCATGAAGGATATATCAGAATTTTTTTCTCAAACCCGCAGGCTGCAAGGCATTAAGCAAGTCGCTCTTGCAAAAGAGCTTGGGATTACTCATTCCGCTATTGCAAATTTTGAAGCAAAAAAAACCAAGCTCAGCTCGGAAACAATTATCAAAATTGCCCGGCTGATTAATATTAACCCTCTTTATGTTACCACTGAAGGAGTGAACCCTTTTAAATCGGATAATTTGATTAAAATGGTATTGCCTGAAACACTAATTGAAGGCCTCAATTTTGGAATAATTTTTTTTCTTGGTGAAGTAAATGTTCAATTGAATATCATATTTTTGGTTGCCCCGTCTTCCATTTTTCAAAAAATTTTATCAAAGACTGTATTTGAAAATCCTGTATATGCAATAGCGATTAAAGATGGCGACAACAACGTGTTTTTGTTTCGGCGGAAGTCAAACGATCCGTTGTACGGTGAGAGAAATCTACAGTTGAAACTAAAAGAGATAAGCCGTAGATACAAAACAAAAATTAATATAGATATTACCAAAATCAACAAAAGTCTCATCGATAAGATCAAAAATTTGACAGTAGAAAAAGAAGATATTGAAACTTTTTTTGAGCTACCTACCACAACAAATAATGAAAAAATCTCTCAAATCCTCGACCTCTGCGATGCCATAAAAGCAACCCCGGACGACCTCGAGGAAGCCCTGAGTGTGTTGCTCAAAAAATCTTAATAGCAAGGGTCTAACCTGTCAGCATGGTTGACAGGTTGTGGTATTTTTGTGGGTGATACTCCTTTCCGTTTCCTTTCCGTTTCCTTTAGCCCCGTAAATATAGCACCAGTAAGAGCTTGCACGGGTTCGATTCCCGCCGCCTCCACCATATAAAATCAGTGGAGTGAAAACCAGTAGGCAGTAAGGAGTAAGCAGCAACTCCCTACTGCATAGTGCCTACTCCCTACTGTTTTCAGATATGATTGACTCATAATAATAATTCTGTTAATCTATACCATACAATGAAAAACGAATCTGGCTGGAAAAAAAAATCCAAAAAAGAGATAGAGGAGATATTCCAGTTCTGTGAGGAATATAAACAGCAAAGTGTATACAGGGTAGCCTCTCCAAACATGGTTTTCAGGATAACCAGAAACAGAAAAGGATATTCCGCATAAATCGCGGCAAGGGTGTTATCGCCTTTATCAGAGGAAAAAAGGACCCTGCAGAGGGTATCAATATCATCGTAGCCCACATAGACGCACCCAGGCTCGACCTCAAACAAAACCCCCTCTACGAGGACGTTGACCTTGCCCTTCTTCGCACCCATTACTATGGTGGCATTAAAAAATACCAGTGGGTTGCCATACCTCTCGCTATGCACGGGATTGTGATTAAAGCAGATGGCAGGGCTATTGAGATTGTGATAGGAGAGAAAGAGGATGACCCGGTCTTTGCAATAGACGACCTCTTGCCCCATCTCTCGAGGAAGGCACAGGATGAAAAGAAGTTATCCGAGGCAATAGAGGGCGAAAAACTAACAGTCCTTTTCGGCAGTATGCCTGTTGCCGGTAAGAAAAAAGAGGGTATAAAGAAATACATTCTAAAGATACTGAAGGATAGATACGGCATAGTAGAAGAGGATTTCATAAGTGCAGAAATAGAGATTGTGCCTGCCTTTAAGGCAAAGGACATCGGCATCGATAAAAGCATGGTAGGGGCTTATGGACAGGATGACAGGGCTTGTGCCTATACGCTCCTGAAGGCAGTATGCGACACTGATAACCCTCTTCATCCATGCCTTGCAATCTTCACGGACAAGGAAGAAGTGGGCTCAGAAGGCAACACAAGCATGAAATCAAACTTCCTCGAAATATTTTTGAATGACATCCTTGAAGGGATGAAGATAAAAACGGATGAAACCTTAATCAAAAAGATGCTCTTTAAATCAAGGGCGCTCTCGGCCGATGTGAATGGCGCCATCAACCCGACCTTTCAGGATGTCCACGAAAAACAGAATGCCTGTTATCTTGGGCGCGGTCTATGCGTATCAAAGTTTACAGGACATGGAGGAAAGGTTGGAGCCAATGATGCAAACGCAGAATACGTGGGCGAGATAAGGAGGCTTTTTGAAAAAGAGGGCGTCATCTGGCAGACCGGAGAACTTGGTAAAATTGATGAGGGAGGAGGTGGAACGGTTGCCAAATATCTTGCCGTATACGGCATGGATATCATTGACTGTGGTACCCCGCTTCTCACCATGCACTCCCCCTTTGAAATATCAAGCAAGCTTGATGTGTATGAAACATACAGGGCTTTTAAGGCCTTTTTAAATTCGTAAAAATAATGGAGGCTTAAAATATATGACGGAGATTGAAACATTCGATACACCTGAGATACTCCCTTTACTTCCCATCCGGGACATGGTGATGTATCCTTCCGTGATACTCCCTCTTTTTGTTGGAAGGGACATGTCAATAAATGCTGTTGAAAAATCCCTGTCCAAGGACAGGCTGATTATCGTTACAGCACAGAAGGATTTAACAGACGAGGATCCTCTTCCTGAAAGGATTTATTCTGTCGGTACTGTTTCACAGATTATGAGGATGTTAAGACTGCCGGACGGAAGGGTAAAGGTCCTTATTCAGGGGCTAAAAAGGGCAAGGATAACAGAATATGTCCAGGAAAGGCACACCTTTCTTGTAAGAATAAAACCCATAGAAGAGCCATTGATCACAGAGATTACATTAGAAATCGAAGCCCTCATGAGATATGTGAAGGAAGAGATGGAAAAGGTAGTCTCCATGGGCAGGATGGTGCCCCCGGATATTTTAATGGTTCTTGACACCATAGATGAACCTGGAAAGCTTGCCGACATATCAGCTGCAAACCTGGGGCTGGCGGTCGACAAAGCTCAGGAAATCCTCGAAATTGTGGATCCTATTGCACGTTTGAAAAAACTTTCAGAAATCATGGGAAAGGAGATAGAGCTCCTGAACATGCAGGCAAAGATCCTCTCCCAGGCAAAGGGAGAAATGTCGAAAAGCCAGAGGGAATACTTCTTACACGAACAGATGAAGGCAATAAAGAGCGAACTTGGAGAGGCAGATGAGAGGATTGAGGAGATAGAAGACCTGAAAAAACGGATCAAGAAGGCGAAGATGCCAAAGGATGTAGAGAAAGAGACAAGGAAACAGCTCGCACGGCTCGATATGATGCACCCGGATGCGATAGAATCTTCGATGCTTCGAACATATCTGGAATGGCTCGTTGAACTGCCATGGAGCAAATCCACAAAAGACAACGTAGATATAAAAAGGGCAAAAAAGATACTTGATGAAGACCACTATAACCTTGAAAAGGTAAAGGAAAGGATACTCGAATTCTTAAGCGTCATAAAGTTCAAGGGAGAGATGAAAGGGCCAATCCTCTGTTTTGTGGGGCCACCCGGCGTAGGCAAGACCTCCCTCGGCAGGTCTATTGCAAGGGCGCTGAGCAGAAGCTTCTCAAGGATATCCCTCGGTGGCATGAAGGACGAGGCCGAGATAAGGGGTCATAGAAGGACATACGTTGGTTCCATGCCAGGGAGGATCATTCAGAACCTGAAACGGGCAGGTACAAATAACCCTGTCTTTATGATGGATGAAATTGATAAGATAGGCACTGATTTCAGGGGTGACCCTGCAAGTGCACTTCTTGAGGTCCTCGACCCTGAGCAGAATAATTCCTTCAGCGACCACTATCTCAATGTTCCTTTTGACCTTTCAAAGGTGATGTTCATTACCACCGCAAACAGGGTAGACACCATACCATCTGCATTAAGGGACAGGATGGAGACGATATCCATCCCTGGTTACACTGAAAAAGAAAAGCTCGCAATAGCAAAGAAATACCTCATTCCAAAACAACTAAAAGAGAATGGATTAAAAGAGGAGCTCCTTGAAATTGCGGATAGCGCCATAGATAAGGTCATACAGGATTACACAAGAGAGGCAGGGTTAAGGAACCTTGAGAGAGAAATTGCATCAATGGCGAGAAAGGTAGTGAGGAGGATAGCTGAGGGCGACAAAAGAAAGGTAATAATAACCGCTAAAAACCTTCATAAATTCGCAGGGATACCTAAATATCTCCCCGAAGGGGGTATCGAATACGATACTGTGGGTGTTGCCAGTGGGCTTGCCTGGACAGAATTTGGCGGGGATGTGCTCCATATTGAGGCATCCTGTAGAAAGGGCAAAAAGGAACTTACCCTTACTGGCAGCATGGGCGATGTGATGAAAGAGTCGGCCCAGGCGGCATTAACCCACATAAAATCAAAGGCAAAAACCCTTCACATAAATGAAGAAATCTTTGACACGCTGGAGATTCATATCCATGTACCCCAGGGTGCAATTCCGAAAGATGGCCCCTCTGCAGGTATCACCATGGCCGTTGCCTTGATAAGTGCCATAACAAAAAAACCTGTAAGTAGAAAGATTGCAATGACAGGAGAGATTACCCTTACCGGCAGGGTGTTACCGATAGGCGGGTTAAAGGAAAAAACCCTTGCAGCCCTTCGTGCCCGGATGGAAAAGATAATAATCCCTGCGGAAAACATGAAGGAGCTTGAAGAAATCCCGGCATATATTAAAAGAAAGATAAAATTTATACCAGCAAGAAATATGGATGATGTGATAAAGATTATATTTGGCAAAAAATGAAGGAAGCATCTTTCTATGAAAAGCTTGAAGAGAAAAAGGTTCAGTGCAAGCTGTGCAGGCACCACTGTGTTATTGGAGAAAATAATAGAGGGATTTGCGGGGTAAGGGAAAATAAAGATGGCATGCTTTACAGCCTTGTCTATGGCTTTCCCTGTTCATACCATGTAGACCCCGTCGAGAAAAAACCTCTGTTCCACTTCTTCCCTGGTTCAAAGGCATTTTCCATCGCAACTGCGGGTTGCAACTTCCAGTGCCTCCACTGCCAAAATCACGATATCTCACAGATGCCGAGGAATGAAGGCCGTATCCTTGGTGAAAAAATGGCGCCCGGTGAGGTTGTGGGGCTTGCGAACTCGTCAGGATGCAAAAGCATATCCTATACCTACACAGAACCCACCATCTTCTATGAATATGCCTTTGACACAGCTAAACTTGCAAAGGATAGGGGCATATACAATAACTTCGTGACAAACGGATATATAGAAGAAGAGCCGCTCAAGACAATAAAGCCCTTTCTCGATGCGGCAAATATCGACTTAAAGGGTTTCAATGAAGGATTCTACAAAAAGATTTGTAAGGCGGAGCTGTCCGGTGTCCTTGCAACTATCAAGGCGTATAAGGCACTTGGTATATGGATAGAAATCACAACCCTCATTATCCCCGGACATAATGACAGGGATGAAGAATTCCGTGCGATTGCACAATTCATAAAAAATGACCTTGGAGTAGATGTCCCCTGGCATGTGAGTGCATTTTACCCTACATACAGACTCCTCGATGCAAAGAGGACAAAACCCGAGACACTGCGAAGGGCAAGGGAGATAGGTTTAGAAGAAGGCTTACGATACGTGTATGAGGGGAATATCCCCGGCTCTGATGGTGAAAATACATACTGCTATAACTGCAAGAAGGCAGTGATAAAGAGGTATGGTTTCAGCATCACCGAATACAATATCAAGGATGGTTCCTGCCAGTTCTGCGGCACAAAAATAGACGGAATAGGTCTATAGTAAATAAAGAAGGGGTTTCTTCTATGAAAAAAGACAGGTACAAGACAAAAGAGCAGCTCATCAATGAAATTCAGGAGCTACGAAAGCAATCGACTGATTTAAAAGGGTCGGATACTCAATCACAACCAGTAAAAGAGACATCATTTATATCAAATGAGCAACTTATAAAAATGCTCGACGCATTGGACACCTCCATTGTCATTCTCTCCTTATCAGGCAATTATCTCTTTGTAAATAAAACCTTTGAATCCCATACTGGATACAAAAGTGGTGAGATTATCGGCCGTTCATCAACTGAACTCGGGCTCTTCGTGAATCCTGACCACCTCTCACTTATCAGGACTAAACTCAGCGAACAGGGGCATGTAGACAATCTGGAGATAGATATCAAGAAGAAATCGGGGGATATCGCCAAATGCCTTTTATCTGCCCGGGTAATACAATTCAATGGCGAGCCCTGTATCCTTTCAAACGCCTTTGATATCACTAAACACAAGAAGGCAGAAGAGGCGCTACGGGAGAGCGAAGAGCAGTACCGTACCCTTATCGAAGAGAGTTTCGATGGTATCTTTGTTCAGAAAGGCCCCAAGATTATATTTGCCAATCAGCGTCTGCATACAATGCTGGGCTATCCGTATGGGGAACTGCAAGGACTGGATCACTGGCGTGTATACCATCCTGACTATCAGCATATTACCCGAGAACGCGCTCAAGCCCGGATGCGTGGGGAGCAGGCTATAGAACGATACGAGGTCAAACTCCAGCGCAAGGATGGTACATCCTTTGACGGGGAGATTTATGCCCATGCCATAATGCTTGGCAATGAACCTGGTATACAGGTCTGGGTGAGAGACATCACCGAGCGAAAGCAGGCAGAGAAGCAATTACATAATGAAAAAGAAAGGTTTTTCACCCTCTCAAAAAATGCTCCTTTTGGAATGATAATGATAGATAAAGATGGAAATTTTATCTATGTCAATTCAAAGTTCAAA
>JAPLKF010000138.1 GCA_026388215.1 Pseudomonadota bacterium
TTTTTTGGAGAATTCTTCAGGGATACCATGATTCCATACCATTTCACCGAACTGGCCATTTACAATTGTTCCATCAAGGTCAAAGGAGACTATCCTTTTCATGGATGTAGTATAGCATGGTTTGGAGCAATTTTCGATTGCTGATTCAAATTTCGTCTATCCTGTCTATTCAGTCTTTCTTGTCTATTTTGTCATGACCAGAGAGACCAGAGAGACGAAAGAAACAAAATAGACTTAAGATGCGCCGGAACACTGTTTTTTCACCCCAGCAGTGAAAAGGCAGGCTGAGGTTAAGGTTAAGGTTTAGCTATACCGAGGATCAGTTTTTGGATGGCATTTAGAAAATTCTTTACGTCATTTATGAACTATGGTTAAAATGTATTTGAAAAATTGTTTTTTATTTTTAGGGTTCCAGTATGAGCAGGGTTAAATAAGGGAGATAAGAAACCCATGAAAAAAACGAAAACAGGGGCGAAACCCAAGAGAAAAAAGGATGTTAAATTTGCATCAGAAGATATGTACCGTACCATCTTTGAAAATACCGGGACCGCGACCAGTATCAGTGAGGAGGATACAACCATATCTCTGGTAAACACCCAATTTGAAAAGCTTTCCGGTTATATAAAAGAGGACATTGAGGACAGAAAAAGCTGGACAGAGTTTATCGCAAAGGATGACCTCGAAAAGATGCTGCAATATCATAAGTTGCGCAGACTTCATCCTAAGGCTGCGCCGAAGAATTACGAGTTCAAATTCGTCAACAGGCAGGGAGAATTGAGGAATATCTACATAACGGTGGATGTCATACCTGGGACGAAGAAAAGCGTATTATCCTTTATGGATATTACGGAGCTTAAGAGGGCCGAGCAGGAAATCCGTAAGTTGAATAAGGAACTTGAGAAACGTGTGAAGGAACGTACAGCACAGCTTGAGGCTGCCAATAAAGAGCTGGAAGCATTTTCTTACTCTGTCTCCCATGACCTGAGGACCCCCCTTATTTCCATTGATGGTTTTTCCCGCATCCTTTTGAGAAGGTATGCAGCACAGCTTGATGATAAAGCACTACACTTTTTAAACGCCATTCAGGGCTGCACCAAAGAGATGCAGCAGCTTATCAATGACCTCCTTGCCCTGTCTCACCTGAAGCGCCAGGAGCTTAAAATCTCGGAAATAAACATAGGAGAGCTTGCGAAGAGTGTTTTTGAGGAACTCAAGGTAATCACGCACGGGCGAAAGCTGAGACTTATAATGAATAATCCACCATCCGCTCAAGGTGATATGTCGATGATACGCGAGGTCCTGTTGAATTTACTTTCCAATGGTGTAAAGTTTACCAGGAAAAGGGATATTGGCATCATAGAAGTAGGTGGTTTTGAAGGGGACGGGGAGAATACGTATTATGTGAAGGATAATGGTGTCGGGTTTGATATGCAATATAAGGAGAAGCTTTTCGGGGTATTCCAGAGACTGCACAGTGCGGATGAATACGAAGGAACAGGGATAGGGCTTGCAATTGTTCAGAGGATTATAAATCTACACGGTGGGAGGGTCTGGGCTGAAGGAGAAGTTGACGAGGGTGCAACCTTTTATTTTACCCTGCCGCACACTCCTCAGTAAGTAATAAAAACTTTTGAAATACTGTTTCGGCTCGAAGGAGCCGCAAAGTTCTTCCGGCCATTACAGTCAGGATTCTAATCAAACTATCTTCAACTCTTTGATATTTCTATTGAATAACGTTATGCGTCAGCAAAAGTCAGGAAACTCCAGTATTTATATTCATAGTTTTTTTCTACCTACCGCTTACTTCATACTCCTTACCGCTTTAAACCGTTGACACTGTGAAAAGGTATCTGTTACCCTCTAAATCATGGATAACATTTTTCTGCTTAAACTTTTTCTGTCGTTTATCGTGGGAAGTTTCTGGATAACCACGGGGACTGTACTTGCTGAAAAACATGGCACAAAGATAGGTGGGTTGGTCGCAGGACTCCCATCCACCATATTGATATCTCTGTTTTTTATTGCGTGGACACAATCTACCCGTGTCGCTGTTGAGGCCACAACCATTGTTCCGATCATTGGGGGTATCAACTGTCTCTTTCTTGTTGCATATATTTTTCTTTTGAGGATTAATTTCTGGCTGGCCTTATCCGGTTCATTGCTCGTATGGCTTCTCTTCTCATCAGCCCTTGTTCTCATCAAATTCAGCAGCCTTACATTATCCCTGATTGCTTATATATGCCTGCTAATCATATCTTATTATGTAGTAGAGCGAAAATTGCAGATTAAGTCTGAATCAGGGAAAAAGATAAGGTATACATCTTCAATTATGATATTCAGGGGACTCTTCAGCGGGTTTATCATTGCCCTAACTGTCGTGCTGGCGAAGATTGGTGGTCCCCTGTTGGGTGGTATGTTTGCTATGTTTCCAGCCATGTTTATCAGCACTTTATTCATTACATATTTTGCTCATGGGGCTTCATTCTCATCGGCTGTTATGAAGGCATCCATCCTGGGTGCCATCAGTGTTGTAATATATGGGGTAGCGGTGAGATATACGTATTTGCCATTTGGATTATGGGCGGGGACATTCATTTCAATTATCATTTCTTATGGAGGTGCATTTCTCGTTCATCATTTTATTGCAGGGAAGGCGGCATAACACAGATGTTTTTTTCGATGATTTTTTGTGTTTTCTTTGATAAAATCATTGGCATAATTACACAGGAGGGGTTATGAAGGAAAAAAGCAGACAGAAAAGGGAAGGTAAGAAGGCTCCACAAAAAACCTTGAAGGAAAAGAGGAAAGAAAAGCAGGAAAAGGCAAAAAACAAATAGAGGGTTTGATTGTTTGGAAAGGTTGTATAATTTGTAGCCTTTAATACACGCAAGAATTCTATATAAGGAGGATGTACAATGAGAATCGTTTTATTGGGAGCCCCCGGTGCCGGGAAAGGGACAGTTGCGAAACTATTGACCGACTATGATGGGTCTGTGCAGATTTCAACGGGTGATATTTTGAGAAACGCAGTAAAAGCAAAAACAAAACTGGGCCTGGAGGTTCAGGGTTATATGGAGCGCGGTGAGCTTGTTCCGGATAAACTCATTATGGATATCATGGAAGCAAGGCTAAGGGACCCAGATTGCGGGAAAGGGTTCATACTCGATGGCTTTCCAAGAACCATTCCTCAAGCTGAGGCATTAAGGGAACTATTGAAAAAACTAAGCCTGAAACTGGATGTGGTGGTTAACCTTGATGTCCCGAAAGAGGTTATTCTTGACAGGTTGACTACACGCAGAACCTGTTCAAATCCAGATTGTCAGGAAATATACAACATTAAGAGCAAGCCCCCCACACCGGATGGTAAATGCATAAAGTGCGGCTCTCCTGCAGTTCAGCGTGCCGATGAAACTGTGGAGGCCATTACCAAACGGCTTGAGACCTACAATGAAAAAACTACCCCTCTGATAGATTTCTACAGGAAAGAGGGTCTTTTAAAATCTATCAGTTCATTGAGCAGTGAGGAAATTGTTTCCCAGATAAAAGTGGCAATTAAGTAAAACCAGCTCATAGCTGACGGGCAAATAAATGGGTATTAGCCTTCAGCAGTCGGCTTTCGGAGTTTTTGAACGGGCTGATTGCTGATAGCTGAATGCTGAAAGCTAACAGGTAATAATGAATTTTGGTTTTTCAACCTTCTTTTTTGTTAAAAAGAATATACTGGAAATAATCGATGATACTGTATCTTCCGGGATAAGGGTAATAGAACTTTCCTATGAGATACCCCATGCCCTGAATATGGGCAATGCCTTTTTGAAAAGGGGTGGAATTTTCAATGCACGCCCCCTTTTTTGAGATAAATCTCGGCAGTTTTTTTAACGATATAAGGGAAATTTCCAGGGAAAGGATAAGGCTGTCATTGGATTTAGCACATAGAATTGGATGTGACCCTGTGGTTATACATCCGGGTTATACCTTTCTCATGGACAAATTAAAAGGCATAGAGGACAAAACGAGAGAGGCATTCATTGAAGACCTAAAAAACCTTACCATTTATGCAAAGGAAAGGAATTTAAGGATAGCCCTTGAGAATGTGCATATGCCCTTTTTCTTTTTTTATGAACTGAGAGATTTTAAAGAACTGCAAGACATGATTCCGGATATTGGCATCGCGCTGGATATAGGACACGCATATATCACGAAATGCTCAAAAGGGGAGAAAGACCCCGAAGGTGCTATTATAGAGGACTTAAGGGTAACGGGTATAGAAAATGTATTCCACGTTCATATCCACAACAATATGGGAATAAAGGATGACCATTACTTCATGAACGGCAATATGGATATGAAGCGAATATTAAGGTCCCTTAAAGAGGCAGGGTATGGTGGTAAGGTCATCATAGAAAGTGGTGATATGGAGGAGTATGGGATAACCCCCGTACTCAAAAAACTAAAAGATATAACTCCATAAATTATAGCATGTTTCCTATATAACCACATTTTCCCAACCTTCCCTCAATAAACGCCAAAACTTCTTGATAATCTTGTATATTCGTTGACGATTATGTATTATATGATTATATAACTATGAAACTGGTAGGAAGAAGAAAAACAAAAGAGTGGCGGGACATTGTTCTGGCTACCATTCTTTCAATCACATTTCCCTTCTTCATAGTATCTATTCATCTCAGCGAAAGGCTCTACAGTTATTTTAGTGATCTTGCGCCGCTTGTTACCGAATATGTGGTAAATTTCATCTTCCTCTATCTGGCCGGACTCCTTTACATAACTTACCATAGATGGAAAAGGGCTGAAAAAAAGCAGCAGGAAATGGAAGATATAATCTCAAGCATAAGTCCTGATACATTAATCGTGGTAGACAGGGAGAAGAATATCATCATGTGTAACCCTTCGATACAAAGGATGTTTGGCTACGAACCAGACGAAGTTATTGATAAAAAAACTGACCTTTTATATTTCCATGAGCAATCTGAAACTAAAGAACTTCAAGAAACAGACGAAATACCCGAACAAGAAGGGTACCATATAGGGTTCGCACAAGGCGAAAGGAAAGACGGAGGACAGATACCTCTCGAAATCATAACAGGTAACCTGAGCGCTAAAGATGGTGCGGTACTGCTACTTAGAGATATTACAAATCGCAGAGAGGCAGAAGCAGCTCTCCAGAAAAGTGAACAAAAATTACGTGCTCTCTTTGAAGATTCGAGGGATGCAATCTATATCACAACAAAAGAAGGGAGGTTCATCGACTTCAACCAGGCCTATCTGGATTTATTCGGCTACTCAAAGGAAGAGATGGTTCCCTTATATGCAAAAGATACCTATGCGAATCCTGCTGATAGAGATATGTTCAGAAAGACGATAGAAGAAAAGGGTTCGGTGAGGGATTATGAGATTAAGCTCCGCAAGAAGACTGGGCAAGAGATGGAGTGCCTGATTACAGCGACAATCAGGTATGGAAATGATGGGGGTATATCAGGATATCAGGGCATAATCA
>JAPLKF010000139.1 GCA_026388215.1 Pseudomonadota bacterium
CCCTGACTAAAAAGGAGGGCAATATGGAAGAGATAGCCGTTGGAAAGGTTGTAGGGTATTTTTCAAAGATTGGGGTTGCTGCAATAAAAATAACGAGCGGGGAGCTTAAAATAGGCGATACAATAAAGATAAAGGGGCATACCACAGATTTTGAACAGGTAGTGGAATCCATTCAGGTGGAGCATGTAAATGTAGAGAAGGTAGAAGTAGGCAAGGATGTGGGTATAAAGGTAAAAGAGAAAGTAAAGGAACATGACACCGTATACCTGCTGAAGGAGTGAATGGTTAAAACATAGGGTATAGGAATGCGGGGTTAATCTTTATCAAGAGCTGGATAATCCTCAAGGAGGGCAAATGGAAGAAAAAGAGCTAAACCAAAGGTTTCATAATATGTTTGAGAAAATAATACCGATCCTTGAAGATATAAAGAAAGGATTCTTTACACAGAATAACACTATCTTAAAGGAATGCGAAAAAAGATTCAGAGAGATACTTAAGTCAGCCCTCCCCTTTGCAGAAAAACTGATTGAAGAAAAAGAAAAGGATGAGGTGGAAAAAAGGTATGTAAATCTTATACTTCCTGTTCAAATGACTGCTTTAGCCTTAGAGAACTTGATCGAGAAAATGCATATAAAGGTTGAATCTCATGTCCTGTTCAGTGAAAAGGCCCTCAACGAAATAAAAGAACTTTTTGCTGTCATGGAATCTCAATTCATAGATACAAAAGACTATATTCTTACCCAAAACCCTCATCTAAAAAATAATATAAAATCAGGCAAGGAGAAAATCATCAGAATGGCTAACGAATATGCCCTCGTGCATGAACAAAGGCTAATTACAGGGGTTTGTATGCCTAAAGCTTCTTACCTGTATATTGATATCACGGATTCTTTAAAAAGGATTACAAGAAGACTCGTCGACTTTGCTGAAAGGGTATAGTGTTGGCAGTATCTCCTGATGTTCTTAAAAAGAAAATAACAGAACAAGAGGTAATAAAAAAGATTTTCAACTATCCCTTTACCGGCATGGTCTACCTTGTCGGAGGTGCTATAAGAGAGCTGCTCTTAGGAAAAATACCAAAAGACTACGATTTTGCCCTTGGAGAACAAAAAGATTTAAAAAGGTTCGAGGAGGCATTTGGAACACCAGCCTTCATGCTCGGAAAAAAACCCATACAGACACACAGGATAGTAATAAAAGATGCCTCCATAGATATTACCTTTTTGAAAAACACCATTGAAGAAGATTTAGCGAGAAGGGATTTTACCATGAACGCAATTGCCTATGATGTGAGAGAAGATAAAATTATCGATACCCTCCATGGGATAGAAGACATTAAAAAAAGGATAATAAAGTATCCTGAAAGGGATACGATAAAAAACGACCCATTAAGAATGCTAAAGGCAATTCGCCATTTCTCAACATTAAAAGGTTTTTCACTGCATAACGAATTAATAGAAACAATCAAGGAGCTTAAACACCTCATTAACCAGACAGCTCCGGAGAGGATAAAATATGAGATGGATTATATAATATCCTCTGAAAATGCCTTCATCGGCATGAAGATGATGGAGCATGTTGGTCTCCTATTTGAAATATTTCCCGAGCTGTACTCCTTAAGACAGATGGATGAAGAAAAGGGGTTTGTCCTTGAGACTTATGGACATACAATCGATGGATTTAAATATTTAAAAAAATATAATCAACCCTATTCACTTGATGAAAAAACATTTAAAAATGTTGGATATGCCCTGCTCTTCCATGACCTGGGAAAGGCTTATACGTTTTCCTGCGATGAGAAAAAGGGGGTGGTTCACTTCTTATACCATGAGAGGTTTTCTAAAGAAATTGCCTCAGTCATCATGGAAAGACTGCGGTTCAGCTCGCAGGAAATTAAGACAATCCTTAAACTCATTGAGAACCACATGAGGATATTTCTCATAAGTAATAAGGAATCGACTGAAAAGGCAACAAGG
Organism: Pseudomonadota bacterium; assembly: GCA_026388215.1. NCBI lineage: Bacteria > Pseudomonadati > Pseudomonadota > Pseudomonadota bacterium. The sequence goes on from JAPLKF010000139.1 coordinate 1,977, forward strand.
AGACTGGTTTACAAGATGGGTGAACTTACGCCATCCTTAATCTTACTCACCATATGTGACATGTATGGAAGTTCGGGAGGTAAGAACAACGTTTCTACAAAACAGGTAAAAAGGAGATGTAACGATATCTTTAATGCATATCAAGAATGGAAAAGAAAACCTTTACCAAAGATTATCAATGGCAACGATCTTCTCTCTATTGGTTTTACAGAAGGACCTGTAATAGGGAAGTGCCTCGATGAAATTAGAGAAAAACAGATCTCCGGAGAGATTCAAGAAAAAGAAGTGGCCCTAAATTATGCAAGGACGTTCCTAAAATCGTAACAAAATAAAAACCGTTAGGAAAAATATTTGATTCTAAACATTGTGATGTTTAATTATCTTACCCTCCACCATAAATATTACATCCTCACAGATATTTGTGGAGAGATCTGCTATACGTTCCAGATTGCGGGCAATAATTAGTAAATGCAGGGAACACTCAATTGTTGTAGGGTCTGCACCCATAATCGTGATAAGTTCCCTTAAAATTTTATCCCCTAGTCCATCTACAATGCTGTCTCTTTCGCAGACATTGTGTGCCAGGGCAGCATCTTCATTTATATATGAGGTGATGCTATCCTTCAGCATTTTTATTGAAATCTCTGCCATTCTTGGTATATCAATCAACGGTTTTACAGGGCGACGTTCTATTAAAAAAAGACCACTCTCGGATATATTCACTGCATGATCCGCTACCCTTTCCAGGTCATTATTCATTTTTAATGCCATAAGTATTGCCCTTAGATCTCTTGCCTTGGGCTGATATTGTGCAATCATTGTCGTGCATAGTTCATCTAAAAAAATTTCTATATCATTTGCTCTTGGTTCATCTTTGCCTATTATTTCAGCAAGCAACGCATTGTCTTTTTTTAATAACCCACTTATGCTTTTATCAATCATATTTTCAGCAAGCGTTGCATATTCAATAATTTCTTTCCTGAGGACAATTATCCTTTCTTCTAACACTCTCTTCCTCCTATCCAAATTTACCGGTTAAATATTCCTCTGTTCTTTTATCCTTTGGAACAGTGAACATCTTTTCGGTAAGTCCAAATTCAACCAATTCTCCTAAATATAAAAAAGCGGTATAATCGGAAACCCTTGCAGCCTGGGCAATGTTGTGTGTAACAAGAAGCATAGTGGTGGTTTTTTTCAATTCGACGATCAATTCTTCTATCTGGGTTGTGGATTTTGGGTCTAAGGCTGATGTTGGTTCGTCGAGTAAAAGTATCTCCGGATTCATAGCAAGGGCACGGGCAATACACAACCTTTGCTGCTGTCCGCCCGAAAGAAATGTTCCTTTTCTATAGAGTGAATTTTTTACCTCATCCCATAAGGCTGCGTTTTTCAATGATCGCTCAACAATTTTGTCGAATTCGTCCTTTCCAAGCTTTATCCCGTTCAGTTTGTAACCTGCAATCACATTGTCATATATGCTCATCGTGGGGAAAGGATTTGGTTTCTGAAAGACCATACCTATCTGTCTCCTTAAGATTATGGGCTCCATTTCATAAATGTCCTTATTCTGAAGATAAATCTTACCAGAAACCTTTGTACCAGGAATAAGCTCGTGCATCCTGTTGACACACCTGATAAGTGTAGTTTTTCCACAACCTGAAGGACCCATAAGTGTGGTTACAAGGTTTTTTGAAGTAGAAAGATTAATATCTTTCAATATCTGGTTTTCGCCAAAATAGGCTGAGAAATCCTCAATTCTTAAAATTGTACTTTCCATTTTATTGCTATTCCCCTTGCAATGAGATTAAAACCCAGAACAACAACAACGAGAATAAATGAAGCACCCCATGCAAAGGCATGCCATTCAGGATATGGGCTCATGGCATAGTAAAAAATGCGATAGGGCAGAGAGTCTATGGGTTTTAGAATATTATAGTTCATAAACTGATTTCCGAAGGCAGTAAAAAGAAGTGGCGCTGTTTCCCCTGTAATTCTTGCAACGCTGAGCAATATGCCTGTTAATATGCCGCTTAAGCCTGCCGGCAAAATCACTTTAAGGATCGTCTTATAATAAGGTACTCCGAGGGCAAGGGAGGCCTCCTTCAAGTGATAAGGGATTAATTTAAGGGTTTCTTCTGTGGTTTTTATAATAACTGGCAGCATCATTATTCCAAGGGCAATTCCTCCTGAAAAGGCAGAGAAACTCTGAATGGGAGCAACTATCCATATATATGCAATGATACCTATTACGATTGACGGCGTTCCCTGAAGCACCACAACACAAAGTCTGACAATATTGCAAAGTTTTCCTTCCTTTTTCTCTGACAGATAGATCCCTGCTGTAATGCCAAAGGGGATGGAAAAAACGCTTGAAATTATTATAAGCATGATTGAACCTACGATGGCATTAAAAACACCTCCGCCTGCTTCACCAATAGGACGGGGAAGCTGGGTTAAGAATTCCCAGTTTATTACTGAAATACCATTTTTTGTTATGTAGTAAAGAATAAGAAGTAAGGGCAATAGAGATACAAAAACTAGAAGGGTAACCAAGCTTTTGAAGATTCTGTCTTTTATTATCCTTCCCCTTATATCTGATTTCATTATGTCACCTCTTTTGAAGCTTCAATGCTGACTTTTTTGATGATATAGGTGCCCATTATATTGACAACCATAGTGACAAGAAAGAGTACAAGCCCCACGTACATTAAAGAGGACGCTGTTATGCCTGTTGCCTCTGCAAATTCATTGGCAATAACACTTGCCATAGTATTGGCGGGACTGAATATACTGGTGGGAAGAAAATTACTGTTCCCGATAAGCATTGTGACAGCCATGGTTTCTCCTATTGCCCTCCCTAATGCAAGCAATATACCCGCAATGATTCCGGACCGTGCATAGGGGATGATAATATTTTTTATCACTTCAAATCTTGTTGCACCGAGGGAATAGGCAGCCTCCTTCAAATCAGAAGGAACAAGGGTGATTACCTCCCTCCCGATAGATGCTGAAAAAGGTATTATCATAATCGCAAGTACCAGAGCAGATGTAAGTATCCCCACACCATGAGGTGCTGTACCAAACAGAACCTCAAGTGATCTTACAAACGGCATTAGAAGAAACAAGCCCCACAGGCCATATATAACAGAAGGTATACCAGCGAGTACCTCTATGGAGCTCCGCAAGAACGTGGGAATTGGTCCTTCTTTAAGATATTCACCAAGAAAAATTGAGATGGAGATAGAAAAGGGGATGGAGATCAAAAGTGATAAAAATGAGGTAAGGAGAGTCCCTACGAGAAATGGAAGGGCTCCGAACTTTTCTGCAGAGGCATCCCAGGTCTTTCCAAAAAAGAATTTGAGCCCAAAGGTCTTTATAGATGGTAAAGATGCAATAACCAGCGTTAGAAACACAGCCAGGAGCAATACAACAATTATTATGGCTGAAATGGTAAGAATTTTTGTGAAATTCCGTTCTGATCTATCTACGCTTGTCATATATTACCCAACTGGCCTGAATGTTTCTATGATCCATTCCTTGATTTCGTCCCTTACTTTCCTAAAGGCATCATGTGTTTTATCTTCGTTTCCTGAAACTGAGGCCGGATCATTAAAGCCTTTATGAAGGATGAGCTCCCCATTCGGAAAGTAGGGGCAAACCTCTTTTGCATTATCGCATACTGTGACAATATAATCGAAATTCATCTCAAAAAATTGTTCTATACCTTTTGCATGATAGTACGATATATCAATTCCTATTTCTTTCATAACTCCAATAGCATATGGATGTACATATAAAGGTTCAACCCCGGCACTGTAAACCTCGTAAAAATGGCCAAAGAGTGTTTTTAATAGTCCCTCTGCCATTTGAGAGCGGGCAGAGTTGTGTGTGCAGAGAAAGAGTACTTTGATTTTTCCTTGCTTCTTCATCGTTTTTCCCTTGTCCGGATCATATCTCAGCAACACATTCGGCTGTTTGGCTAAGAGCGGAGGGTTTAAATCTCTCGGCTCTCAGCCCCATGCTCTACGCTTACTTAAGTATCGGTGTTCCATTATACGTCATCGACTTAATAAGCTTCTCAGATTTTTCCACAGCCTCTTTTGACAACGGGGAGTACTGGAGCGGTTCCACAAATTTCTGCCCATCCTTAACCATCCACCATAACATTTTTGTCAGGGTCTCGGCTTTTACCTTTGCCCTGCCACTGTAATTTTGTTCCTTGTAAAATATAAGCCATGTGAACCCGCTTATCGGATAGCCGTCTTTTGCTTCTGTATCTGTTAAAGAAACGTTTGTATCATCAGGAACCTTAACATTTGCCGCAGCGCTGACAGACTTAATTGCAGGCTCTATGAAATTACCTGCCTTATTTTTAACACTGCCGTAAGCCATCTTGTTCTGCAATGCATAGAGAAGTTCTACATAACCTATTGAACCAGGGGTTTGTTTAATGTATCCAGCCACACCTGGATTCCCCTTTTGACCAATCTGACCTTCAGGCCAGTTGAGAGATTTTCCGGTACCGATCTTTTCTTTCCATTCTTTACTTACCTTACTTAAGTATTCACTGAAGATATGGGTTGTTCCGCTTCCATCTGCACGATGGACAACGCTGATTGTAAGATCAGGTAACTTGATACCTGGATTTGTAAATGCTATCTTCGGATCATTCCACTTTTTAATTTTGCCGAGAAATATGTCTGCTATAAGATCAGGGGTAAAGTTCAGTTTTGGATTTCTCGGTAAATTATAGGTAACGACAACTGCACCAAGGCTTGTAGGGATATGAAGCACTGGAGAGCCTGCTTCCTTAAGTTCTTTTTCGGTCATAAAAGCATCTGTTCCACCGAAGTCTACGGTCTTTTTAATAAGCTGGTTTATCCCACCACCGGAACCGATACCCTGATAATTGATTTTCACTGTGTATTGCTTATAATATGCATCGAACATCTTTGAATAGAGGGGTTGGGGGAACGTTGCCCCTGCACCCAATAGTTCCTGCTCTTTCGCCCATGAAACGTTTCCTGCTGTGAGCAGAATCACTATCGTAATCAAAACCATCTTAAAAACACTTTTCATTTCGTAACCTCCTTGATTTAGATTTATATTCATATAGAATATTAGTGGTGTTTTGTTAATTTAGTATTAAATAATTGTTAATTTTTGGTTAATAAAAGTGTTAGTTAATCGTTAGTTAGTATAGTAATGATTCAAGTATAACGGATTTTGAAATATTCAAAAAGGATTGGCAGGCAGCATAATAACAAACTTTGTCCACTTACCTAATGAGCTTTCTACATTAATGTTGCCATTGTGTAAAAGAACAACGTGTTTTACAATGGAAAGCCCTAACCCTGTCCCCCCGAGCTTTTTAGAGCGGGATTTGTCTACAACGTAAAAGCGTTCAAATATCCTTGGCAAATGGTCTTCTGGAATGCCTATCCCTGTATCCTCTATCGTGATTTCTACTTTGTCTCCTTTGCTTTTTAAGGATATGTTGATGCCACCGTTTTCAGTGTATTTAACAGCATTGTCTATCAGATTTATAAACATCTGTTCGAGTTTGAAAGGGTCAGCTTTAACGGGCGGAAGGTTGCTATCAACGTCTAAATTCAAAAATAGCGATTTTTCTTTTAATCTTTGCTCAAAAATTTTTGTGATATTTTCTACTATAATCTTTAAATCAACTTCTACCCGTTCAAGCTTCGTACTTTTTTCTTCAAGTTCTGATAAAAAGAGCAAGTCATTGATGATATTAATCAGTCTATCAGTATTTCTCCTGATGATATCCAGATAATGTTTGTTCTCCGTGGAATGCATCTTATCATCTAATGTTTCGGCAAACCCTTTTATAGCTGCAAGAGGGGTGCGTAGTTCATGTGAGATATTAGAAACAAAGTCTGTTTTAATCTTCTCCAAATTCTTGATGTCTGTTATATCATGGAAGACAACTGCTATTTCTTCTTTCGTGCCTAAAAAGGTAGCACTACATAAAAAAACCCTGTTATTAAGTGATATTTCTTCAGTGAAATTGCTTTTTGTTCCCCTTATCTTTTTTATCAGTTCATCAAATTTTGGCTCCCTAAATGTTTCCCAGTAGAATTTTTCTTCAACGATGTTATTCTGGATGATCTTTTTAAAACTATAATTACTAAGCAAAATCTTTTCATCTCTATCTAAAACCAAAAAGCCTTCCTGGAGTGAAGATATGACACTATTCAATTCTTCCTTCTGTCGGGATAGTTCGTCAAAAAGTGTTTTCATCCGAACAGCCATACTATTAAAATTATCTGCAAGTTCTTTCAATTCGTCATTATTTTTTAATAATACTCTTGCGCTGAAATCTTCATTTGCAATTCTTTTTGCGGCAGCGCTCAATTCCTTAATAGGTTTCGATAAACTTCTTGAGAATATAAGGGCAATTAGCAGGGATATGGTAATTATTAATAGCGAAATTTGTAAAATTTTATTTCTTGTATGGCTGATTACAGTATTTATATCTTTCAGAAACAGGCTTAATCTTAAAACCCCCAGTATTTTTTTGTCCTTTTCAACGGGCAGGGCAATGTAAAGCATCTGCTCTTTTAATGTTTCGCTGACCCGCAAAAATCTCCCAATATTACCTTCCAATGCCTGTGCGATTTCAGTTCTTGTTCTATGGTTATCCATTGATTTTGGGTTTTCCTCTGAATCTGAGAGAACTACCCCATCAGGGGCAACTATTGTAATCCTTGTATGAATCTCTTTTCCTAATTTCTTTATAAAAGTGTCCAGTTCTTGAAACTTCTTCTCATATAACAGTGGGGTTATCTGTACCTTTAATACAATTCCCAGGTCTTTCAGATGCTTTTCCGTTGTGTCAATATAATAATTTCTTATGGTCGTAAAAGACAAAGCAAGAATAAGGCCAGAAAGTATAATGATCACAAGAAGGTAGCCACTAAATATTTTTAAAAATATTGATTTTCTCATTCTTCTAACCTATAACCAATCCCCCTCACATTTTTTATGAGATTTGATGCCCTTCCTAATTTTTCTCTTAAGTGTCTGATATGAACATCTATCGTTCTATCTACAACAATCTTTTCCTGACCCCATAAATGGTCAAGAATCTGATCCCTTGTCTGTATCCGTCCTTTTTTTGAGGAAAGTAGTTGCAGAATCTTGAATTCGGTTGCCGTGAGCTCTATTTCTTTACCTTCAACTTTAACATTATATTTTTCTAAATCTATCACAAGCATATTACCTATATTGATTTTTTTTGTTTCTTCTTTCTGTTCATGTCTTCTCAAAACAGCTTTAACTCTCGCGACCAGCTCTCGGGGTGAGAATGGTTTAGTCACATAATCATCTGCTCCAAGCTCCAATCCCAGGACCTTTTCTGTTTCTTCTGCCCTTGCGGTGAGCATAATGATGGGTATGAGAGAGAACTTTTCCTTGTGTTTTAAATATTTGCAAATCTCAAACCCGTCTGCATCAGGCAACATCAAATCCAGAATGATAAGGTCAGGGGTCTCTGCATCAAGAAATTTATAAAAGCTCTCTACATCTAAGAATTCTCTGGTCTTGAAACCGGCATTTTTGAGATGAAGTGATACCAACTCCACAATATCCGGCTCATCATCTACAATTACTATTAGCTTTGACATTACATATGCCTTAGGGTTTTCTTCTCGTTATTATATAATATTGGTCAATATTTCAAAACGTTTTTCATCGTGCAAAAACTATTTACATTGCCAGAGTGCTATTTCAGAATAAGTTTTCTAATTCCTATTATTCTTGTATTTTCTTGAGCGTTACCCGGAAAAGCCTTCTGGGGAGACTGCTTTCTTCGCACCTCTCAATACTTACAATCTCGTAGCCTCTGGATAGATGTTGTATCTTTTCCTCACTGAAATAATGGACAATAAACCCGTCCATTTCATACATATCCTCTCCCCTGTGGATACCCTGTTTGTAAAGAGGGTCTTCTGTGTTTCTCGCTGTATAAATATTAATCCCACTTGGTTTCAGTATCCGTCTTATTTCATCTGAAAGGCATTCGAGTTCCGGTGTTGTAAGGGCCATGCAATATACCATGTGTGAATAACAACCATCAAAAGATGCATCTTCAAAGGGGAGTGGTGCCCTCACATCATGACATTTTGCTATGACCGATTCTGATAGACCCATTACCCGTACTTTCTCAGTGATAATTTCAATACCGGCCTCAGAATAATCTAAGACATAGACCTGAAAACCATTTTGAGCGAAGAAGATAGTATCCCGCCCCTGTCCGCCTCCGAGTTCGAGGATTTTTTTAACACCTGCCTTTTTGAATACCTCTTTAGCCTTTCTGGCAGATTCACTGTGGCCCTTACCAAACATATCTGAAATACTCGCAAGCCTGTCTTCCCAGTGTATGCGCTGTTTATCTAAGATTTTTCGCAATTACCAGTCACCCCGCTATTTCGAGTTTGTTGTCTAACGTGATGGACAATGACGACCGCTCACTACGTTCACTAAGACGCGGCTTCATAAACCGTCTGATAGGCGAGACGCCTGTTCTACAGGTTTTATCGTCCCTCGTCCAAGCGAGTGCAATGAGCGGTCGTCTCTCGTCCATCTGTTAGTAATCCGGCTCACCACTTTTCTTCAGCACCTTCTCTTCTTTCAAATCAAGGGCATAGTCCGTACCAGGCTGGACGGTTCCATCCTTGGAATAACCAAATTTTGACCAGTATCCGATTCCTTCTTTTTCAACAAAATCAAGTCTCACAATCGTTTTCACGTTTTTATAACCGTACTTGAATGGGATTATCAATCTGAGGGGGCCGCCGTGAATATCCGGCAAGGGGGCATTGTTCATCTCATAAACGAATAACACCCGTGGTTTCAGAAGGTCTTCCATGGATATGAATTCATAATAATCATCCGCTGAGTAAAAATAAATAAACTTTGCCTGTTTTTTGGGCTTCACTATGTCAAACAGTGTCTGCGGGCGAAAACCTCCCCACTTTGCCTTGCCTGACCAGCACTCCACACATTTCATCCTTGAGGTTTGGGTTACCTTCTGAAGTTGTTGAATACCCGGGAGATTAAAGCTCTTTGGATTCTCACATAAACCGCCTACCTTCAACATCCACTTAGACGGGTCTACAGATTTAAATGGTTTATAGAACCTTATATAAAAACCCTCCCTGTCCTCATTCTCTAATATGCGCCTTACTTCTTGTGCATTTGTTGAATTGGGCATTATAAAGCATACCCCCAGCACACTTATAAACCTTATAAAATCACGTCTTTTCATTTCTATATCAAAATCCATGCATATATTATACACCCTGATCTCGTCCAGATACATATGAGATTTTAATTGACAAATAAAATAGAATAATTAGATGTAATGTGAGAGAAAACAAAGGCTAATTTTATGAAAAGAAGAGATTTTCTCAAACTTGTTGTATCATCCCTCCTGATAGGCGGGGCATCAAGAGATCTATTCGCAAAAGAACCCTCTGTCTTATCAGTTGCTGAAGGAAAAGACTATACGGCAATAACCAGGAATGCAATTTCTGCATTAGGCGGCATGCAGAGGTTTGTCAAACAGGGGAATGTGGTAGTTGTAAAACCTAATATTGGCTGGGATAGAAAATTAGAATATGCTGCAAATACCCACCCGCTGGTAGTCAGGGCTATAGTGGAAGAATGTATTAAAGCTGGGGCAAAGAGGGTGAAGGTCTTTGATAATCCCTGTAACGACCCGAGGAGAACCTATGAGAATAGCGGAATTCAGGGGGCCTTAAAGGGTTTAAAAAATGTAGAGGTAAAACACCTCGAACGCGAGCGTTTTAAAAATGTTAAGATTAATGGTGTTTTCCTGAAAGAGTGGGAACTTTATGATGAGGCACTTTCTGCAGATGTGTATATCAATGTTCCTATAGCAAAACACCATGGACTGACAAAACTCACCCTGGGCTTAAAAAACATTATGGGGATTATGGGAGGGAACAGAGGATACATCCATAGAAGTATTGAGGATGCCCTTGTTGATGTAAACTCTGTCGTTAAAGGCAGGCTCACCGTGATTGATGCCACCCGAATTTTACTGAATCATGGCCCTCAGGGAGGGAATCTTAAGGATGTGAAGGTCCTCGATAAGGTCATCGCATCAACCGATATTGTAGCTTGTGATGCCTATGCAACTACACTTTTCAATCTAAACCCACAGGACATATCTACAACCGTTACTGCCTACAAAAGAGGCCTTGGGGAGATAAACCTCAGTAAGGTGAAGATTATAAAGACGTAATACAAAACCTTTTCCACCACGAAGAAATTCCGCCTATCCTGTATATCCCGTCTTTTTTGTCTATTCTGTCCTAACCAGAGAGACGGAAGAAACAAGATAGACATTTAAAGATACGACCCTCGACCTTTTTCTCATTCCCTTATACTCATTCCCTTGTTTAAGCGGCATATGCAAAAGGTTAAAGGTTGCATTTTTATCAAGTTTGGAAGAAAATGGAGAGAGGGAAAGGAGGATACTATGAGAACATCCCATACAGTAAGCAGTTACCTGATTGATAAACTCTATTCATTGGGTGTACGGCATATCTTTGGCGTTCCCGGTGATTATGTCCTCGGATTCTTCCATGCGCTGGAAGGCAGTAGTCTGCGGATAATCAATAGGTGATTGGGGTCAAATCTTTATCCTTGACTTATATACAATTGTTCGTCCATTTATGCATCTGTGTCCCCGGAGTAACAGTCAGTGCATTCCTGATATATTCAGGATTTCCCCTTCTATACCAGAATTACTGCTTTCAGAAAAACCTGACAATGAAAGACCTGACTCCATATCTTTCTATAAGCACTTTCAACGTATGTTGTTTAATAGTTATGAGCCATTTAGGTTACCTCCATGGGCATCAAAACACTGCAAACGGTAACACCAAACACCCATCAAAAACAAGGTAATTTATTTATAACCTTGCCTATGGTTTTTCTTTACCCGCTATCTTGCCCCATGAATCCCTGAGCGACACGATCCGGTTGAACACAGGTTTTCCAGGCAAGGAATCTTTCGGATCAACACAGAAATAACCCAGCCTTTCAAACTGATACCTGCTCCCCGGTGCTGCACCTTTGAGGCTCGCTTCCACGTAACAGGAGGTAAGGGTTTCAAGCGATCCCGGATTCACGTATTTTGTAAAGTCATCTTCGACACCAGCCGGATCCGCGATCTGGAAAAGCCGGTCGTACAATCGAACCTCCGCAGGCACAGAGTGATTCGCCGATACCCAGTGGATGACCCCCTCCACCTTGCGTCCATCCGGCGGAGGGCCTTTTCGTGTCTCATGATCGTAGGTACAGTGCAACTCAACTACTTCACCGGTTCGCTCATCCTTGACCATATGCGCAAATTTAATAATATAAGAATTTCTCAGGCGTACCTCCCGGCCTGGACCGAGACGTTTGTACTTTTTCGGGGGGTCTTCGTTGAAGTCGTCGCGCTCGATGTAGAGCACCCTGGAAAAGAGAACCCTGCGCGTTCCCATGGCAGGATTATGCGGATGATTGGCACATTCAAACTCTTCCACTTGCCCTTCGGGGTAATTGTAGATGACAACCCTAAGAGGCCTGAGAACCCCCATCACGCGTGGCGCCCGTTCATTCAGATCCTCGCGGACACAATGCTCAAGAAGAGAAATATCAACGAGATTTTCCTTCTTAGCCACCCCGATTTTCGTGCAAAAGTTTCTGATAGCCTCCGGCGTGTAGCCCCGCCTTTTCATCCCCGCCACAGTTGGCATCCGTGGATCATCCCAGCCTGCAACATGTCCTTTTTCGACTAATTCGATCAACTTCCGCTTGCTCAAGATCGTGTAACTAAGATTGAGGCGGGCGAATTCAATTTGCTGGGGGCGATTATTTGCAATCAACTGATCAACAATCCAATCATACAAGGGGCGATTGTTTTCAAACTCAAGGGTGCAAATCGAATGGGTGATCTTTTCGATGGAATCCGAAAGACAGTGGGCAAAGTCGTACATGGGGTAGATGACCCATTTAGTGTCTGTCCGGTAGTGGGGTGCACGTTTGATACGGTAGATAACGGGATCCCGCATGATAATGTTAGGAGAGGCCATATCGATTTTAGCACGAAGGACGTGGGCTCCGTCCTCGAATTCACCGGAGCGCATTCGGGCAAACAGGTCGAGGTTCTCTTCGATGGAGCGGTTTCTATAAGGACTTTCCCTGCCTGACTCGGTGAGCGTTCCGCGGTACTCCCTTATTTCATCCGCACTCAAACTACAGACATATGCCTTGCCAGCCTTAATGAGCTTTACCGCAAATTGATAGAGTTGCTCAAAATAGTCAGAGGCATAGAACAGGCGATCCTCCCAGTCGAACCCTAGCCAGTGGACATCGTTGATAATCGATTCCACATATTCGAGGGATTCGCCACTCGGATCCGTATCGTCGAGCCGTAGATTACAGGTACCACCATATTGCGCGGCAATACCAAAATTAAGGCAGACACTCTTGGCATGTCCGATGTGGAGATAGCCGTTCGGCTCGGGTGGAAAGCGCGTAGCTACACGCCCTTTGTGCTTACCTGTCCTGAAGTCGTCCTCGATGATTTCACGAATGAAATCAGTTGGGGGAGAAACATCCGTTTCTGTCATATTTGAAACTCCTTCACATTTGTTAATGTATTACCACAAGGAGGTTTCTCTTTCAAGAAAAGGGTTGAACCTAAATGGGCTGTTGGCCAAAACAATTTATCGCCGGAACACTGTTTCTCTCGCGCTCCGAGAAAAGTTCTTCCAGCCTCCCCATGTGCAAGGGAATATAGGTTTTTCGGGTAACAGCCTGTTAAGATTTGCTCCCATGCCGCATTATGTTTTTTTAAATAGTGGAGAAAATAGTGGAGAGGTTGTATTGTATTAAGGTCTGACTACTGCTTCACTTTACTAACGTTGGACACCTCACCATTAAAGGAGGACTTATGAGCGGTATTTTCGGAGTTGTATCCAGGAAGAACTGTGCAAGTGACCTTCTCTACGGGACGGACTACCATTCCCATATGGGAACTGAGTACGGCGGAATGGCCGTTCTGGGAAAACGTATCTATCGTAGTATTCACGATATCAGCAAGTCCCAGTTCAAGTCCAAATTCTTCGAAGAATACAAGGAGATGGAGGGGAATCTGGGTATCGGGGTTATAAGTGACAGGGACGCCCAGCCGCTCATCATTGGCTCGAAGTTCGGAACCTTTGCCGTTGTGTCCGCAGGCCTTGTGGAGAATGTAAACGAACTGGCTTCCGAGCTTCTTCAAGAGGGTGAGACCTTTGGTGAGATGTCGAGCGGAGGGGTCAACTCTGTGGAGCTGATTGCCAAACTGATCACTCAGGGAAAAACACTCATTGAAGGGATCGAAGGGCTCTATGATCGGATCAAGGGGTCAGCTTCCATCCTTCTCATGAAGGAGGATGGAATTTATGCAGCCCGGGACCGTCTTGGCAGAATGCCTCTCGTTGTCGGAGAGAGGGACGGAGACTATGTCATCGCCACAGAAACGTGTTCCTTTCTAAACCTGGGGTATCGAATCACAAAATATCTCGAACCAGGGGAGATCATCCGTGTGGGGAAATACGGATTAGAGGAGCAGCTTTCAGGAAAGACCAAAAACCAGATCTGCGCATTCCTGTGGATCTACACGGGATACCCCGCTTCGAGTTACGAAGGGATCAACGTTGAACTTGTCCGCGAACGCTGCGGGAGGAGGCTAGCGAAAAACGATGATGTAAGGGCTGACCTCGTGGCAGGGGTTCCTGATTCCGGAGTCGGCCATGCCATAGGATACGCCATGGAATCTGGACTTCCCTACCGGAGACCCCTGGTCAAGTATACGCCAGGATATGGAAGGAGCTATACGCCTCCTGCTCAGGAAATCAGGGATCTTGTGGCAACTATGAAACTCATGCCCATTAAGGATGTGATTGCCGGAAACCGCATCGTCCTCTGCGAGGATTCCATTGTCCGGGGAACCCAGCTTAAGAACTATACTGTAAAGAAGCTCTGGGAATCCGGGGCAAAGGAAATCCATGTCCGTCCGGCCTGTCCACCGCTTATGTTTCCCTGCAAATTTGCTTTATCCACGCGCTCCATCGGCGAACTGGCTGCACGCCGGGCGATACGGGCACTCGAAGGACATGACGCGGAGGATATCCGGGATTATCTCGACGATCGAACAGAAAAGTACCGAAAGATGGTAGATTGGATTGCAAGGGAGATTGATGTTACGACGCTACGGTATCAGCGGATCGACGACATGGTCGAAGCAATCGGTCTTCCCCGCGAGAAACTCTGTCTCCAATGCTGGATCGGAGACTTCATAGCATAGAGCGCAATGCGCTAATGAAGAATGAATAATGATAAATTCTAAAAAATTCTCAATTTTCAATTTTTCATTCTACATTGCTGTTAAAACACTGTCCGCTAAAAATCAGTTGCAAAATAATTAAGACTGAAGGAAAATGAAGAAAACTTGGGGTGGGGATAATAGAAGATGTTGGATTGCAGGACCTGGCCCCATTTGGTTACCCTTATATTGAGAGGTGTTTCGCCATGGCAAAACTTCCAGACCCCACAATATTACCGCTTTCCCCTGACTTACAGGAAACCTATAACGAACTGGTCTCAAAAAGAGGCCACATTTATGATCTTTATCGGAGCTTGCTTAATCATCCTGAAATTGCCAAACATATAGGCGATCTCGGCAGTTTTTTACGCTTTGGTGCAGGGGTGTTACCGGGTTCTGTACGGGAACTCGTAATTCTTTTAGTAGCCCGCAGGATTGGTGCTGCATATGAGTGGGTTATGCATGTTCGGGAGGCCATAAAGGAAGGCATTCCTAAAAACGTGATTGAGGCGATCCGGACAGGCAAAGAACCACACGACTTAGATCGGATACAGCAGTTAGCGTTGGCTGCCGTCCAATACGTTCTCAACCGTCAGCCTATTCCTCAAAGCATCCAGGATGAGCTTATCAAGACAGTAGGGTTGAAAGGTGTTGTTGAACTGGTTGTACTATGCGGCTTCTACCAGATGATAGCAACTGTGATCTTTGCCTTCGATGTACCGTTACCTGATGGCGAAACGTATCCGTTTTAATCAAAAAACTTTAAATATTCTAATAACTACCTGAAAGAAAGGGCTACAACCTAACCTATTGAGAACCTAAATAAAAAACCCCAAACAACGATCTACTCTCCCACATAATTTGAATGATCCTTTATGGAAAAGATGGAGCGGGCAACGGGGATCGAACCCGCGGCATCAAGCTTGGGAAGCTTGCACTCTTCCTGCTGAGTTATGCCCGCTTTCTTTATTATATTAG
>JAPLKF010000140.1 GCA_026388215.1 Pseudomonadota bacterium
TTTCACTGGGGTGTACTCTGTGAGAGATAAATGGCCTATAGGTATAAAGACATTGATTGCTTCCAGAAAGAAAATTCACCTGTCTGCTACAGGCAGGCCAGCACTGTGGGCTTTTTTAAACCTAAGACTAAATGCTATAAATGTAACTTAAATAAGAAAGAACCTCAATTTATCACGATTCCAGAAAAATAGAGTAGTTTTGTAAAAGCTAAAAACGATAGAAAAATTATACAAAAGTGTAGAGTTAATCTTATACTTCTTAAATTTTACTACATTACCTGTTTTATAAATTCGTTTAAAATCAACGGGTTAAATATTTTTTGTGAAAACTGATTTTCTGGCACAAAAAATGCTTATAAAATGCTTATAGATAAAATGTGCTTATGAGAAGGCAAATAAAAAGAAAAGGTTACAAAAACTGCTTAACTGCTTAGCTCATTAAAAGATGAAAAATGGGTAAAATACTGGTTATAGATGATAATGAAGATATGTGCCAGGTCATTTCAGATGCTTTGAAAGAAGAGGGTTTTTTGGTAAATACGGCTTATAATGGTAAATCTGCCATAAAAGAAATAAAAGATAATATATATGATTTTATCATTCTCGATTACAAGCTCCATGATATGTCTGGTCTTGAAATTTTAGGGGAAATACAGAAATTTAGTTCTTCATCGTCAGTTATAATGATTTCTGCCTATGGGAATGAATTCGTCAGGTCAAAGGCACATGAATTAGGCGTGTGCAGTTTTTTTGATAAACCTTTTGACCTGAATGCCCTTGTGGGGGCCGTGAAACAAAACTTAAAGGGATAGCTGATTGAGCTTATGGAATACATATAGTGATACTGGCTTGATGAGGTTAACCGCTCCTCATATAAAAGCGGAATAAAAAAAGGAGGTACTTATTATGGCAGTAGAAAAAGCAATCGGATCCAGCAGTTTGGTCGAGGTCATCGACAGAATACTCGATAAGGGTGTTGTTGTCGACGCATGGGTAAGGGTTTCTCTGGTAGGCATTGAGATACTCGCAATCGAAGCGAGAGTGGTCGTGGCATCAGTCGAGACATACTTAAAGTATGCCGAAGCAATAGGCCTGACAGCAACAGCGGCTTAATGCTTAAAAGCGATTCTTGCCGAGTCATCCTTGCAAGCCCCCCCGTATTGGATTGAAAGCATGACCCGCCAAGAAGTCGTTTTTACCAGGAATCATTTTTTGAGGATGATATGAAAGAGACAACAAATAACATCACTAACCTTTATGAAACAGGCGTTGAAGATATTGTTCGCAATTTTCAGGACTCCCTTATTGACAATAGAGATGAAAGAGAAAAGGTCAAGATAGAGTTACGCGAAAGTCTTGCTAAAAATAAATCTTTGAGAAGAAAAGATTTTGATAGCATGATGAAGGAGATACTTTTAACCCAGGACGAGAAAGAAAACGAGGCAAGGCATCTATTAAATAGCTATCTCAATGAGCAGGAAGAAACAGTTAATACCCTTAAGTCACACCTCACGGAAGTCAGGGATGCTTTGGATAAAGGCGAAGCTATAAGGGTAAAAGAATATCAGGAGATGCTCCAGAGAATCCTTGATGAGCAGGAAGAACGAAAGACCGAGGTTGCCTCAAAATTAAAGGAATTTCAGCAAGAACAACAAAAAATGATTATGGGGCTCAAAGATCTTTTAGCCAGGGAAAGAGGGCTTCGGATAAAAGACCTTAAGTCATTGCTTAACGAGTTTAAGACCCAGCGTGAAGAAAGAATGATTAAGTATGGAGAGCGAATTGCCCGACGGGATGAAAGACGGATGGAAGTAATAAATATGCTTCAAGAATTTAGAAGCTCGAGATTAAACAAGGAGGTATAAAGATGGGAATAGCAAGTGATATGAAAAGCATTACAGACAACATCATGACTTCATATAACATGAGAATAAAAGCAGTGGGCAATCTAATACAAGACACTCATGATACTTTGAAAGATTTTGCCACTGACAGAAAAGCGATGGGTGAAGAACAATCTAAAAACCTGACTGATTTTATCAACGGTCTGTCGAAAAATGTATTTGATTTGCGCACAGGATTTCGGAAAAGCCACAAGAAGATGAGTAATGAGCAGGAAGCCTTTCTGAAAAAATTTATCAAAACGTTATCAAAAAGCGTGGATGATATGCGAAAGGATTTTCAGAAGGATCATCAGAATATGAGTGATGAGCAGGCAAAAAATTTAACCAATTTTGTAAATGACCTTACCAAGGATGTAGGCTCCATGTTGAATAATTTTCAACGTGACCGCATAAAGACATCAAAAGACCTTAAGAATAATCTTGCGTATGAGGTTAAGGAAATTGAGCATTACGTGGATAAGAAACTTAAAGAGTTCGATAAATCCCATAAGGAAATGAGTGTTCAAATGAAGGAAGACCTCTCTAAATTCACAGGGGATATAGCAGATACTGTAAAAAAAATGCTTAAAGAATTTGATAAAAATCAAGCCGATGTGAGCAAGGAATTAAAAAAAACTAAGGATATCTGGACAGAGATGACCAATTTGCAGAATAAAGCAAGGAAGTCGAAATCTCTTAAAGATCTTGCCCCGAGTGTTAAGGTAAAAGAAAAGGTGATGACCGTTGCAGAGGCTTTAGAAGAAGAGGAAGAAGAGGAAGCGTCCCCTAAGATGGACCTTGAAGAAAGGGTATTGAAATTTATTAATAAACATCCAAAAGGGGTGAAAGTTGGCGATATGGAAAAGCCTCTTGGGGTCGCCAGAACAAGATTGGGAGTAATAGCCAAGAGATTATTAGAGGAGGGTCAAGTCAGGAAAGAGGATAACCTTTATTACCCGCTGTAGATTATTTCGGATTTCGGAATGTGGATTTCAAAATCTATTCTGCAATCTAAAATCTGCAATCCGCAATTGAAAAGGGAGGTTAGCACATGAACAGAGCATCAAATGGTATGAGGTCTCTTTGTGAAGATATCAAAGCCGGGCACGAGGATAGAGAAAAAAGTATAAAGAAGCTTAAAGAAGATGCAGGTGCTATTCGGGACAATGCGAGAAAATTCCTGAGGGATTCCAAGCAATTTCATGAGCAGATGAGTAAGGATTTAAAAGAAGAGTTACAGGAGCAAAAAGAAAATTTAGTAAAGAATATGAACGCTCTCAGGGAAGATTTCAAGAAGAAGGAAAATGAGACGAAGGCAGATCTGGATGAAGCCAGGAGGATATGGAATAAAACAAGCGCGATTTTGAAGGAAAAAAGAAATAAAGTCTAAAAAAGAGGTGGTTTAAAATGATCAATGATACCGATGTTGTTCTTGAACCAACGCCCTTGTCAGATTTTGTAGAAACCAAATATATAAAGGACATTACAAGCAGGATACTCTCATACATCAAGGCAGGTTTTCCAGTTCATTTCAGAGGACCATCAGGTACAGGAAAAACAACCCTTGCCATGCATATAGCAAGCAAGCTGAAAAGACCAGTCGTGCTGATCCATGGGGATGAAGAGTTTACAACCTCCAACCTTGTGGGCGGCGAGCATGGCTACAGATTCAGAAAGGTTGTTGACCGTTTTGTCTCAAGGGTTACAAAGGTGGAAGAGGACATGGTCAAACACTGGGTTGATAACCGTTTGACTGTGGCATGTAAAAATGGATTTACACTCGTATATGATGAATTCACACGTTCAAGGCCAGAGGCTAATAATATCCTGCTTTCTATCCTGCAAGAGAAAGTATTGGATATGCCTTCCGGGAATGGTGATGAAGGACCATATTTAAAGGTTGATCCAAATTTCACCGCAATCTTCACTTCCAATCCAGAAGAATATGCCGGTGTCCACAGAAGCCAGGATGCACTGCGGGATAGAATGGTCACCATGGATTTAGACCATTTCGATTATGAGACAGAGCTGGCTATCACCCAGGCAAAATCTAAAATCTCTAAACATGATGCAGAACTTATAGTAAATATTGTAAGGGGATTAAGGGAATCTGGAAAATGCGAATTTGAGCCAACAGTGAGAAG
>JAPLKF010000141.1 GCA_026388215.1 Pseudomonadota bacterium
GTGGCACAATATGAAAAAACCATCCAGACAGCCTTCAGGGAAGTGGCTGATACCTTGGCTGTCAGGGGTACGGTTGAGGAGCAGCTATTGGCGCAGCAATCCCTGGTGGATGCTCTTGCAGCAACCTACCGCCTCGCCAATGCACGTTATACAAAGGGGATTGATAGTTACCTGGGTGTCCTTGATGCGCAGCGCTCCCTCTATGCAGCACAGCAGGGGCTAGTTGCCACCCGCCTCTCCCTGATCACCAATCTGGTGACGCTTTACAAGGTGCTGGGTGGGGGTAATTGTGCCAGCGGGCCATAGTGGTAAGGAACGTCATTGTGCTCATGGACTATACCAAGCAACTGAGTGGGGTGCTAAGAAAAAAACCCTAAAAAGGGAAGCTGTTTTGGAAAAGGAAAGTATAATAAAAGATGTACAACTGGTGGCCTCTTGGCCTCCCTCCTTTTAACGCTTGTTGTTGTTCCTGTGGCCTATGATCTATTTGATGAACCGCAGGCTAAAGTTATGAAACGAAAGACGAAGGACGAGGGATGACCGTCCCGCTTATGGCGGGACTGGGACGAAGGACGAATTTTTTAATCGTCCTGAAAGCCGGCTGAAACTTATAGATATCAATAATGTAAAGAGGGATAAATTTGAGCATTTTTTTAACAACCTTTTTCTTGCTCTATAGCGGAATGCATTTCTATATGTTTTTAAAGTTACGATATGCCTTTCCTTTCGAAATAAAAACGGGGTTATGCATTACTGCATTTATGTTGGTGATGATATTTGCGCCTGTAATTGTTCGTATGACAGAAAAAGCGGGTCATGAAAATTTTGCACGTTTTATGGCGCATTCCGGTTATACATGGATGGCCATTTTATTTTTATTTTTTTCTATATCGGTGTGTATCGATTTTTTTAGATTATGCATATATCTGTCAGGGTTGATTCTTGAAAAAGATTTCTTGTGCATTATAAACGCATACAGGTATTTTTTTATTATACCTTTTTTATGCTCATCATTTATTGCTTCTTATGGGTATTATGAGGCGAAACAGATAAGAGTAGAAAGAATAATTATTAAAACATCGAAGATTCCGCAAGAAAAAGAGAGCATGAAGATTGCCCAGATATCAGATGTACATCTTGGGCTTTTGGTGGGGGAGGAGAGACTAAGGGCTATTGTTAATGTGGTAAAGAAAGCAAATCCTGATATTATCGTTTCAACAGGGGATATGATGGATGGGCAGATTAACAGGCTCAATAATCTTGCAGAACTACTTAAGGAAATTAACCCGCCATACGGGAAGTTTGCAGTAACAGGTAATCATGAATTTTATGCGGGCATTAAGAATGCGCTTGATTTTACAGAAAAAACAGGATTCAGGATGCTAAGAGGTGAATGGTTGACCGTTGCAGGGCTCATCAATATTGCTGGTGTTGATGATATAGCAGGGAAACCATATAATGTTTATAAAGATATTTTGGAGAAAGATTTACTTTCAGGAATTCCTCGTGAGAAATTCACCCTGTTGCTTAAACACAGGCCCGTTGTGGACCCGAATGCCATTGGTTTATTCGATTTACAACTTTCAGGGCATACACATAAGGGTCAAATTTTTCCTTTCAGGTATATCACACGGCTTTTTTTCCCCATGTATACAGGATATTTTAACCTCGGGAATAATTCAAATTTGTATGCGAGCAGAGGTTCGGGAACATGGGGACCACCAATTCGTTTCCTTACACCCCCTGAAGTTACAATCATTGAGCTGAAGCATATAAATAGATAATGAATTTGAATACATCTGGAACGATTCTTATATATCTGTACAAAAGAGGATCACAAGGGTATCTAAAATATTTTCTGGAATGTGAGAATTGAAATAAATTTGACTTACCCGATAAGACAATCTTATAATTCTTTTCGAATATGGTTTTAAATATAAAGAGCTTTTTGAAAGAGGATATTGGTAAAAAGGATATTACAACCAATTCTATTGTTAACGAAAGCCATACCTCAAAAGCCGTAATTCTGGCAAAAGCAAATGGGGTAATAGCCGGGCATATTTTTGTTAGGGAGGTTTTTAAGGTTCTCAGCAAAGAGATTCTTTATGAAGAAAAGAAGAAAGATGGTGAATATGTGTCTAAGGGGGATATACTGGCAGTAATTCAGGGCAAGACTCGTGCGATACTAACGGGTGAAAGGGTTGTATTAAACATCCTTCAGAGGTTATCAGGGATTGCAACCCTCACAAGAAATTTTGTGGAAGCGGTAAAAGGCACAGGAGTTAAAATTCTTGATACGAGGAAGACCTCACCGGGAATCAGGATGATGGAAAAATATGCAGTGCGGATGGGAGGAGGATATAACCATAGAGCCAATCTTACTGAAATGGCTCTTATCAAGGAAAATCATTTAGCAGTTGCACATTCTATAAAAGAAGCTGTAAAGAGGGTTAGAGAAAAGGCAAATGTTCCTATAGAAGTGGAAGTTAAAAATAAGAAGGAACTCAAAGAGGCAATTGATGCAAATGTTGATAGAATAATGCTTGACAACTGGGATCTAACATCAATTAAATATGCAGTTTCTTTCGTGAAAAAGAGGGTCCCCCTTGAGGTATCGGGAAACATGGATATTGAAAAGGCAAAAAGGGTTGCTAAAACAGGCGTTGATTTTATATCTGTAGGGGCATTGACCCATTCATTTAAATCCCTTGATATCAGTCTGTTGCTTGAAGGAATAAAATAGTGGATACTCAAAAACCATTGTTGGAAAGAAAAGAGATTCTTAAAAGAATAGAGCAAGCAAAGGATAAACTTGGAAGGGATTTGATAATACTTGCCCATTTCTATCAGGATGACGATATTGTGAGGTTTGCTGATTTTGTCGGAGATTCTCTTCAGCTTGCAGAAAAGGCTTCAAAAGATAAGGATGCCCGGTATATAGTTTTTTGCTCCGTCTCTTTTATGGCAGAGATGGCAAGGATTCTCTGTTCCCCGGAGCAAGAGGTTTTACATCCTGAACCTTATGCCCGGTGTCCCTTAGCTGACATGGCAGCAATAGAGCAGGTAGAGGGAGCCTGGATCGAATTAAAGAAACTGAATAAAAAGATAATCCCTGTTGTGTATGTGAATTCTAATGCCAATTTGAAAGCCTTTTGCGCCAGAAACGGGGGCATGGTATGTACATCATCAAATGTGAAACAGGTCTTTAACCATGTATTTTCTCAAAATGCATCCCTCTTCTTTTTTCCTGATGAGAATATGGGAAGGAATATCTCCCATATGCTGGGCATTAAGGATGATGAGATATTTCTGTGGAATCCTGAAGATGGGACAAAAGGTGCAAATAAGGAGTTGTTAGAGAAGGCAAGGGTATTTGTGTGGGAGGGGTTCTGTATTGTTCACAGGGTGATGAACCCTTCTGATGTTGAGAATCTGAGAAGGAAGCATGAAGGTATTAAAATCATTGTCCATCCAGAATGTACACCGGAAGTTTTTAACCTGGCGGATTTTGCCGGTTCAACAAGCTTTATCAAGAACACTATAGAAAAGTCGGAACCTGATTCAAAGTGGGCAATCGGGACAGAGTGGAATTTTGTAAACAGATTAAAGAACCAGAATCCAGATAAACTTATTGTTCCTCTTAAGGAATCAAGATGTAAGGAAATGGCTAAGGTTACCCCTCAAAAGCTACTCGAGGTGCTTGAGGGACTAATGGAAAGAAAATTTAATGGCAGGGTTACCGTTGATGAGGAAATATCAAGGGATGCAAGGTTGGCTTTAAAGAGAATGCTGGAGATTGTATAGAATGAATAAGGATAAAAAGCACTATTGTGATGTATTGATTATTGGGTCTGGTATTGCAGGTCTTGCAGCGGCTATTACAGCCTCTGAACTCGGACTTAATGTAATAGTTATAAATAAAGAGGCATCTTTGCACGAATCTAACACCTATTATGCTCAAGGAGGAATTGTTACATTAGGAGAGGATGACCCTCCGGAGCTTCTTATGGACGATATTATACGCGCAGGTGATGGGATTTCAAACCGTGAAGCGGTGAAAATCCTTGCTCATGAGGGTCCATCTCTTGTGGAGAATTTTCTGGTAAAAAAGGTTGGTGTACCTTTTGAACGCTCTGAAAAAGGTGAATTTGAATATGCTAAAGAAGCAAGCCATTCCAGGCGGAGAATACTATACTCTATGGATACAACGGGGAAGACAATAGAAGAAAATCTTGTAAAAAAGGTTAAAGATATAAAGAAACTGAGACTCTTTACAAACTATACAGCTATTGATCTGCTTACCATACCTCACCATTCCACAAATCCCC
Source organism: Pseudomonadota bacterium (assembly GCA_026388215.1). Lineage (NCBI taxonomy): Bacteria > Pseudomonadati > Pseudomonadota > Pseudomonadota bacterium. The sequence continues at coordinate 4,329 of JAPLKF010000141.1, forward strand.
TTTCCCTTTATATGGAACCTCAATGTATCGGGGTTTATGTACTTAATAATCTGGATGAGCAGGTTGAAAGGATATTCTCTACTTATACAATTCTTGCTGCAGGAGGACTTGGCAGAATTTACCTCCACACTACCAACCCCCATTCTGCCACAGGGGATGGATTTGCTATGGCGTATAGAGCAGGGGCAAGGCTTATAAATATGGAGTACATACAATTTCATCCTACAACCTTTTTTCATAAGGATGCAGATGGTTTTCTTATTTCAGAGGCAATGAGGGGAGAAGGAGCAAGGCTAAAAAACAAAGATGATGTTCTGTTTATGGATAAATATTCCCCTCTTGGTGACCTTGCCCCACGGGATGAGGTCTCAAGGGCCATATACGAGGAGATGATAAAAAGGGGTGATTCCTATGTATATCTTGATATTGCATCCTATGCAAAGATTGATATAAGAAAGCGCTTCCCGAACATCTATAAAAAATGTCTATCTCTGGATTTAGATATATTGAAAAGTCCAATACCAGTAGTTCCTGCTGCTCATTACAGCTGTGGTGGAGTACAGGTTGATATCTGGGGTAGAACTTCTCTGAAAAATTTTTATGCTGCTGGTGAAGTTTCCGCCACAGGTATACATGGTGCAAACAGGCTTGCTTCGACATCATTACTTGAAGGACTCGTGTGGGGGGTTAGAGCAGCACAGCACATAGCTGAACATTTTGATGATAGAAAAACCTATAAAGAATCCGAAATCCCTCCATGGAAGTTTCCTGACAAAGAGGAGGAGGTTGACCCTGCTCTAATCCAACAAGATTGGGTTAATATTAAATCAACCATGTGGAATTATGTTGGTATTATAAGGACTATAAAGAGATTGGAAAGGGCAACTGCTGACCTTCGTTACTTGAAAAACAGGATAGAGGATTTCTATAGAAAGACCCACCTTACCCCCATGGTTATAAATCTCAGAAATGGTATTCAGACAGCCCTTATTGTGGCTGAAGCTGCTTTCACAAATAGACAGAGCAGGGGTGCCCACTATATCAGATAGGTCATAAGGTATTGGAGTTAATTTCTTTGCATTTTTGAGATAGTAACCTCCCCCCAGTGTTAGTAGTAATGAAATCGTTATTGAAATAGATATTAAAAATTATTATAATCAGTAACCTTGCCCCCGTAGCTCAGGTGGATAGAGCAATGGATTCCTAATCCATGTGCCGCATGTTCGAGTCATGCCGGGGGCATCCAAATTGTATAGTTTTTGTATAGTTCATCTTACCTGAGTGATTTCTTTTACTTCATTGTGTTGCTTCAAAGTGCTATCCAGAATATCTACCGCTTTTGACATGTGGTTAGGTGAGAGGTGAGCATATCGTAACGTCATTGTTAAATTTTTGTGTCCTAATAGTCTTGATACTGTGGTTATATCTACCCCTGCCATTACCAAATGACTTGCAAAGGTATGTCTGAGGTCATGAAACCTGAAGTCTTTGACCTTGGCATTTCTGCAAGCAGTAGCAAATGACCGAGTAACATTACGAAATGGTTTCCCTGTCGTGGTATCATAAAATGCATGTCCACCATCTAACCTTCTGACGATACCTTGTAGCGTTTCTCGTAATGTTTCATTAATCGGTATTTCCCTTCTGTCACCGTTCTTAGTCTTATCGAGAAGAATAAACCCATGTTTGAGGTCAACGTTATCCCATGTCAGGGTGAGGATTTCACCCTTTCGCATACCGGTGTTCAATGCCATAATAACAATAGGCTTTAAATGAGCATAATGAGCATTTTTCTTCCCTAACTTTTCGCATTCATCCAAGAGGGTTTGGCATTCATCGACGCTAAGATACCGGAGTCTCCTGTTGTTTTCCTCAAGGAGTTTCACCCTTCTCACTCGCTTCAATGCTTCTTCTTCGACCATATCCCACTCAACGGCTTTTGTGAACATATGCTTAATCAATGCTATGTGTCGATTAACAGTAGCCGGTTTATTCCCTTTCTCTAACCTCTTAGTCTGGTATTGCTCCAACATCATCGTGCTGAAATACCGTAACGGGATGTTGCCAAATTCTTCAATAAGCTGATTCGCATTGATTTCTTTTTGCTCATGGCTTCGTTGTCGTTCAGACCATTTTAGATATTCTGTAACAAGGTCTTTAAAAAGGGTATTAGGGATTTTCTTTTTGATGTCCGGTTGTTTTCCGTCTCTGACAGATTTCTTTTGGTCTGTTAAGCGGGTTACTGCATCCTTAAACCTGTCTGAGTGAGTAGACTCAAAGATAATCTTGCCATCAAGCCCAGCATACCGTATCCAATAAACCCCTCCACGTTTATAAATCCCTTTTGCCACGTTTACCACTCTCCTTTCTCGTTTTCGTTTTTATGCAATCTAACAGGATGCACATAGTTTTACTCGGTGATCTCACCCCCTTTTCTAAGTAATTGACATAAACCCTGGTTACACCAACGAGATCACCAAGGGCTTGTTGTGTTAGCCCTAAGGAATCTCTCAGGTTCTTAATTTCTTCTGGTGTCCATTTCTTCATGTCAATATAAGTATAATAAACATTGTTAACTGTATCAAGGGGTTTCTTATGTTTATTTTCAACTATACAATTCACTATACAGCATCTCCTATAATAAGGATATTATTGACTATTAATATTATGTTAACAGATATCTTATCCATTGCTCGGATCTCATTTCACCGCCTTCAATTTTCCCTTAAAATCGTTTATAGCTGGTGTTTTCAGGGTCTCAAGCCATTTATCTATGTCTCGCTTCTTAAATCGTAACTGCTTATTGGATAGCTTGATATATGGTATCTCCTTAAGGTGT
>JAPLKF010000142.1 GCA_026388215.1 Pseudomonadota bacterium
TATGGTGCGAGACCGCTTAAGAGACTTATCCAGAAAAGATTGCAGGATGCCCTTGCCATGTTAATACTGAAAGGCGAGGTCAAAGAGGGCGCTACCATAACAATAGATGTTGATAACAAAGGGAATGTGGTGTTTCAGTAATGCTTAATAGCCAATTACCAAGCACCAATCACCAGACAAATTCCAATAACCAATTTTTCAACATCCAAACATTTTTTGTCTGGAATTTGTAATGTGGTTATTGGTGATTGGTTATTCAATGGTCATGAGCTAAATTTCCTTGACAACTCAATGAAATCGCTGGTATAAAATTCAATCACTGTAGGCGCATAGCTCAGTGGGGGAGCGCTACCTTGACACGGTAGAGGTCAGGGGTTCAATACCCCTTGCGCCTACCATTAAAATCAATGAGTTACAAATTATCATCTAATTCGTAACCCTATTTATTCAAGTTTGAACCCTTTCTCCCTGAACAGCTTCAGGCATACATCGACTACTTCACTGTCATAGAGAATCCCCTTATTCTGCTCTATCTCTTCAAGGGCTTTCTCAATACCAAGGGTGGGTCTGTAGGGACGGTGGGATGAGTATGTGTGTGGGGGAGGTAAGCGGTCGGCTGCATTGGTGTGTGAGGTGAAAAATATTCAGTTCATTATTCATAATGGGTCCACATGCGAATCACCTTTACAGTTCTAATGTCTGGCAGAACTTGATACACAAGACGATACTGAATATTAATACGACGAGAATAAGCTCCTTCTAAATCACCGACTAATCGCTCAAAAGGAGGCGGCTGCTGGAACGGGTCTTTGCTCAGAATATCCAAAAGGGGTTCAGTTTTTGAACGAAGACCTGTTTTTGCAAGTTTTTTGGCATCTCTCATGGCTTGCTTGGTGAAAACAAGTTGCCAATTTACCACTTGAGTTCCTTGCTGCATTTATCAACAGGGGTCTTTAGTCCTTTCCGAATTGATTCTCTCATCTTTGGGATTGAGAGCAAGTATAGAGTTTCCTGTATTGCCCGCCAGTCATCTTCACCAATCATGACAGCATTGTTTCTTTTTCCTGTAATCTGGATGGGCTCATGCGATGAAGCTGTTTCGTCCAGCAGTTTATACAGTTTTGCTCTTGCTTCACTGACTGTTAATGTTGTCATATTTATTACCTCCATTAATACGTATCATATTACGTACGTATTGTCAAATATTATCACCTCACTTATTTTTTATACTGCCTTGTCATTTTAGCAAACATCGGAACATATCCTCCGACATTGAACACAATACCAGCTGAATTATGCTTCTTTTTCGGCGACATCCACCCCTTCTTCTTGAAGGTACTGTCTCACCTGCTCTGCGGTATGGACATCCACCACATAGACACATTTTTCACCCTTTTTGAGCCCAATCTTTATGAAAGGGATAACAGCATCACGCCATTCTTCATGTGATTCGTAGATGAGGCAGAGATGATCGTGGGGTTTTAATGATTTTAGAGCCTGGGGTAATTTGCGGATCTTTTGTTCGTTTGCATTGGTATTCATATCATACCCCCGCCATATCAGGGGATTATACTATCTTAATGAAGGGCTATGATTGGATGCTATAGTATTTTTATAATATATAAGTATAGCATGGGAACAATAATAAGACAATAAATTGTATAAGTCACATACATTTGCGACAATACCTCCTTTTCAAACCCGTCTGACAGCTGACATTTAATTCTTTTGACAGAGTTTAACCAGACATAAGGCAATAGACTTCAGACAACAGAAGGGAATGGGTAGAGATTACACAAATTGTTAGACCATAGACATCAGACACAAGACATTAGATTTATGAGAATAAAGTCCAAAGTCTAAGGTCTAAAGTCATAAGTCTTCTTAGATGAGAAGAGCTGCTGTATCAGTACCAGCAAATATAGTAGGAATTGGGATATTAGACACCCATAGAAAAGTCTGATGTCTAAAGTCTTAAGTCCAGTGTCTGAATTGTAAATGTTGGTTCATAAACTACCAGTTCCCAGCTATGAGCTATGAACCATGAGCTATGGGCCAATGTTTACGCTTCTATTATGGGGAGTTCGATGACAAACCTTGTGCCTTGAGGGATGTTGTCTTCTACGTGGATTTTGCCATGGTGGTCTAAAACGATGGAGTGGACTATGGCGAGACCGAGGCCCATACCTTCTTTCTCCTTTGTAAAATAGGGGTCAAAGATTTTTTCCTTGTCCTCTGCCGGGATACCCTTTCCAGTATCGGCGAATTCTATTATACCAACCCCTTTCTGCTTATCGTATTTTGTACTGATGGTGATAGTACCCTGTTGGCTATCTATTGCCTTAACTGAATTAGTAATGAGGTTTATTATCACCCTTTTTATCCCATCTCTGTCAACCCTGAATTGGGGGATTTTTGCCTTTTCCAGATGAAAGGTGATGTTCTGGTACAGGTGATTATACAGATTAATTACCTCATCCACTATTGTGTTTATATCTTCAATTGCCTTGGCCTGTGAGGTATGGGTCAGTTTTGTAAGTTCATTCACTATCCTTTTTATATCATCCACTGATTTTATAATGACAGATGTTGTTTCATCCAGGACATCCTTTTCCTTGCCTTCAAAATGGGACAACAATCTTCTCCTTATCCTTTCTGCAGAAAGAATAATAGGTGTGAGCGGGTTTTTTATCTCATGGGTCAGCTTTCTTGCAACCTCTCTCCACGTAGCAAGCTTTTCAGCCCTTACTATATGGGTAATGTCATCAAAGGTGATGATGAATCCCTCGACCCTATTCGCTTCATCCTTCAGGATTGTCAGGGATGCCCTTATATAGGTAATATCCTTTTTCAGGTTCAGCCTCAGCTCCTTTGTGATGCTTCCACCATCTGCCCCCCTTGCCTCTTTCAGGAAAGATTTCATGAGCTTTCTGAAATCGTCGCCGAGAATTTCCTTTAATTGTATCCCTGTCCATGCTTCCCCCTCAATCCCGAGGATCGTTTTGGCAGCCCTGTTCAAGAGGAGAATATTGCCCTTCTTATCTGTAGATATGATACCCGAGGCTACGTTATCGAGTATTACCTCCATATATCGTCTTCTTTCTTCAATCTCATCCTTTGTAATCTTTAGTTCCTTTGCCATGCTGTTGAATGCGCTCACGAGGGTCCCTATCTCATCCTTGCCCCTGTCTTCGAGATTGATGTCAAATTTACCTTTTGCTATAATGGAAGCCCCCTCTTTCATCCTCTCTATCGGGATGGTAATCTCTGTTGCCATTTTTATCCCAACCCACACGGAAAAGAATATTGTCATGATTGTAATGAGGAATAGGGGAATTATAAAACTGAATTTCAGTATCTTTTTGAAGGGTCTTGCCTCCTTAAATTCCTTATTTGCAGCGGCAATTTCCTCTATCCGTTGTTTTCCATGAACCCTTATCATGTCACCGATAAACACAAATGCCTGTACATTTCCAGATTCATCGGTGATCTTAGTACCGGTGACGATCAGTTCCCCTTTTTCCAGGGGAATTATTGCCCTCATGGAATTGTTTTTTATAAGTGTTTTTGTCTTTTCAAACAGTATCTGTTCCGGTACTTCCTTGAGATTGCTCCTGCTCTTGATTATATTGCCGTAAGGGTCATAGATGGAAAAATATCCGAGAAGGTGTGTTTTTATGTTTCTTTTGATATATGTATCCAGTGCCCTCTCATTTTCTAATATCCTTTTCTTGCCGAGATCCTCTGCAAGCATGGTCCCTGTTTTTTCATGTCGCTGAAACAGGTCCTCATAGTAGAATTGCGAAAAGGTAAGGGCATTTTCAATTGTATCCTCTATCTTCTGGCTGAACCATTTATCCATGCTTACATGGAAAAAACCTGTGGCGAGTATAAAAAGGGTGAAGGATGGGAGAATTGAGATGAAAAGCAGTGTCAGGGTAAGTTTTGTTTTCAGTCCAGAACCCCATATCCCCCTCTTTTTTTCTATATATGTTTTGATGAGAGTCCTTGTCACCAGAAAGAAGAGGAGCAGAATCAGTAGCAGGTTGATGTTCAGTATCATCACGATGAGTTTATTTTCACCGATAGGGAGGAATTTTTTGAAGAAGGGGAGTTGTGTTTCGAAGTATATAAGAAAGGCAAAGGTTAAAGCTATAATAGTTGCCCAGAAGAGCTCTTTTCTATATTTCATCATAATGTCTATCCAATACCATATAAAAAATCAGGGTTCTAGGGGTCAAGGGGTCTGGGGTTCAGGTGATTTTAATACCCTTGAACCCTTGACCCCTTGAACCCTGGTTCTTTTGTTTAATTATACCTTATCCTTTCAAAGAAACAAAGTTTATCTGCCTGTCCTCTTTTTGTCCCCTCCTATAAGAGTAAAAAAGGTTTTCATTACAGCAGGTACAGAAACCTGTATCGTATATCTTTTCTATACCACCATCCTTGAGCATCCCGGTATTCGCCCTTTTTAGATTTAAAAACAGGGAGGTTTCTGTTTTCCTGAATATGTG
>JAPLKF010000143.1 GCA_026388215.1 Pseudomonadota bacterium
TCATTCTTCCGCACAAAATTTTCAATTTTTTTATCAATTCTACCATCAGGTAGAACCATATAATGTTTTTGAATCACCCACCCCTTCATAGCCATGAGGTGGAAGCACAATTGATATTCTCTGTTAGAGCATTTTCTATTAGTAATACCATAATAAAGAGAATAAAAGGAGGTATAAAATGGACGATACAGAAGAAATCATAGAGGCAAAAAAGGTTGTTTCAAGATATGAAGACCGCATAAGTAGACATGGCGGTGACTCACTGGAAAATATTATGCAAACATACTTTGAGACCATATTGTATATGGGATATAAAATAATGCTTAAAAGACCAGGAGAAATAATCCCCATGGTAATCAAAGGGAAAGAGGAAAGAGACTTCTTTTTTATGATATTAAGAAAAGTAGACCTGCCGCCAGACATATGTGCTATTGTCGTCACACCAAGCGGAAGAGAAAAGATAGGTCCTCAAATAGATAAAAATGTAGATTTGTTTAACAAGGAATCAAGTATGTTAGTCATCAGCCACTACCAAAAAAGAGATAGAGTTTTTCATGTCGCACTCCCGGGTCTATTATCAATCGGTACAGATATTTACGAAGACGGTAATTTAATCTGTAGCTATGACTATAACACCATAGATGAGTGCCTGAATGAACTCTCTAAGATAGTTTGGAATTATCTTGGTCCAAAAGAAGCCCTATCAAAAGAACAGATAATTCAATACACAGAAAATTGGTTTGCAAAATCAGAAGATATATTCTCCCTTAAAAATATACCCGTGCATAAGGAATTTAATTATCTCTACCACCCCGAACTAATTGGGATGACCCTTCCAAAGGCATTATTGAAAGCAATGGCAGCAGCCTTGCTAAAGAAAAACGACCTTGACAGGGTAATCTATAATGCAAATGACTTTAGCAAAAGTTGCCCAAATCTTAACTTACCTGTTGTAACTAAAAAAGGAATTATGAAAAATATCTATCCAGAATGTAAAGCTCTACTGGGCCAGATTTTATCAGAATTGGAAGTAATGTTTGACGTGCTGGAAAGCCTGCCTGACATTGAGCTTGCATATCGTAGACTTTGGAGACCTGAATATAATAGAACTATCTTTGATAAAACAGGCGCTGAAATATACCAGACCCTTACAGGACAGCCATACCCGGGAAATCCGACGGCCTGATCATGAGGACGTTCAGGACTACCCGTTAGAATACTTCAACGTCTTTTTCTCTATCAGGGTTCTTTTCTATCAGGGAAACCGCTAATTCATTATCCAATTGCTTTAAGTCTATTTATATCCTTTTTTAGGATAGGTCAGTCAAAGCTAAATTAAAAACAAAAAAAGGTAATACATATATAGAAAGAAAATTTATAAAGGAGGTAGCAATATGAAAAAGTATTTCAGGTTTTCGGCTAACATCGGAAGGACAAGGACGTAATAGAGTATTTGCAAAGCATCCCCAGGATACTCAGGCCAGAACTGGTTGTAGGAGCTGTAAGGTTTGTCATGTAAAACACGGACCTGTATCTCGCTAAAAAGACTGAGAAAATTGCTAATCAATCTTCAAAGAAAACAAGTACCTCGCAAGAAGGAAGTAAGGAATGACCATGTTACATAATAACAATCTCAAAAAGGTTAATAAAAACCTTTCAGCACCAGCACAGGCACCTGAGATAGCCGAGGTAGAGAAAGAAATAGAAAAAAGGGCAAGGCAAGGGGCGCTACAGAGTTCTCTTGATGGCAGGAAAATAAAAAGTTTGCGAATGCAAAGGAATATCTCTCAAGGACAATTAGCCCACTATTTAGGGATTACAAGGCGCCACCTATCAGATATAGAAAACCAGAGGGTCTCACTTAAAAATAAGTATGCTGAGAAGATTGCAGAGTGGGTGAGTAGCAATGAGGGGTAGCAATGTGAACTTTTACCTAACCAGCTACAGGAAAAACCTAACCAGCTGCAGGAATGTGAACTTTTTCTGTTTTGCAACCCTTTGTAATCAAAAAGGAAACGAAGATGTCAACTTTTCTAATAGGTTTAATAAAACTAACAGGAGTTCACATGTCAGTTGGTGCCTGATAGGTGAGTACCAACTGACATGTGAGTACCTACTAAAAAATAAAAACCTTTTCCATAAACCCATTATTAGTAAAGACAAAACCCCACAGTTTAGTGCACATACCTTATTGGGTGAGTATACAGTAGCTCACCAAATAGCAAAGAAAACCCTTAATCCCTCTTCCAACGACACAGAGGGATTAAACATTAATAAGGAGGTCTTGTGATGTTAAATAAACCCGAAAGAACTGTTAAAGAATGGCAGGTTAATCGGTTGGTAACCCTGCCTGATGCTCTGCCTAAAGTGCTCTCTGACATAAAAAACAGGCACAAGGCTATTTCAGAACGGGGCCTTACGGTAGTAGGTTTACCCACAGGTATCAGCAAGCTAAATGACCTGTTGGGTGGTTTTCAACCCGGGCTTCATTTATTAGCAGCTGAACCAGGCGAAGGGAAAACCACCTTTGCATTGCAGGCAGCCGCTCACGTTGCACAGATGGGTTATTCTGCACTGTTTATAAGTTTTAAAGAATCTCTGTATAGGTTAATCCCTAAGGTTCTCTGTATACAGAAAGGACTCATAACAAAAAATTATATGGACGGTTATGGCGACCCCAGGGACATAGAACAGGTGGTAAAAGAATATGGTCAAAAATTGGAACCCCTATATTTTATTGAAGGAACAACCGGATTGACAGTATCTGATGTAAAGGAAGGGGCACTTCAGATAATGACGAAAAAGAATACCAATAAATGTCTTATGGTAGTGGATTATTTGCAGAGATGGGCATCTAACAAACGAGAATTTAACGACTTCCGACACGTAGTTTCAGCATTAGTCGGTGAATTGCAGGAGCTATCCTTGAGACTTAATATCCCCATTCTTGTAATATCAAGTCAAAATAGGGTAGGGCAAGGGAGCGCAAGTCTGCTGAGCCTTAAGGAAAGTGGTGACCTGGAATATTCAGCGGATACGGTGATGTTTTTGGTGAAGGCTAAAAGGAGAACGGTCATCTCGCCAGTAAGGGCAGTTGGCCTCGTGATTGAAAAGAATAGATATGGAGACAAAGGCAGGGTAGAGCTTATATTCAGGTCTGATATAGGAATTTTCAGGGTGAATGATGAACATTGAAGGAAAAGAACAGGTCTTTTTCTCTATTTGGAAACATAAGGTTTTTGGAAAGAGGAAGATGGATACCCACCTGCCTGCGCAGATAGGTAATATTAATAAAGATGAAATTTATGACATTGACGAAAGGGACATACTATGACTGTAAAATTCGTTGTTACCGGTACAGTAAGAAAGCGGACATCAAAAGGCATAGTCGAATTGAAGATGGGCGACCCCTTCACTCCAAAAAAGATTGAGTCTGTCAGGGGGCTAATCGAAGCAGGCAAAGTAAGACCAGCAGAACCTTGCCATATTTGTCATGAGTACCGATGGTGGCTATCCATCTACGGGGTTTTGGTGTGTGGATATTGTCACCCTCCCGGCGGATAGGGGGCTGGTTAAGCAGGAATACATTCCTGCCTGGCGGCAGACAGGAATCAATCAGGGGGAAATATTTTAAAAGGAGGCATAACATGTCAAAACTAATCGGCGAAGTCGAGAAGAACCAAAAGGAACGGATCAGGGTAAGTCTTGCGGAGTATCAGGGTTACCTGTCTGCCAGCCAAGCAGGCAAGTATGTTGATTACCGGGTGTATTTCAGGGATGATAAGGGCGAATGGTTTCCGACAAAGAAGGGTGTTACCTTCAACGATGAAGCTATCGACGAGGTAATCCCACTGTTGCAGAAGGCTTCAGGGGCAACCCCCCACCCCAACCTGGGGAACGAAGCGGGCACCGAGGGTGAATGAATGAAGATTGAGTTTGAACCCTCAGACGTCCAGGCAATAGCGGAAAGGGTTGTTTCGCTTATCAAACCTTTGTTGAACAACACCAGGCAAAAGGATACTATCCTTGATGTCCAGGGACCTTGTGCATACCTTAAGGTCACGCCTAAATGGATACACGAGCGCGCACACCTGAAAGAGATACCCTATTATAAGGCAAGTAATAAGGTGTTACGCTTCAAGAAGTGGGACATTGACAAATGGCTTGAATCTCTCAAGACCCCCCTACCACTTTGTAGATATTATGAGGGATTAGATTAAATGGGTAGTTTTTTGTTCCCACGGGGCTTGTACAAGGCCTATAAGGATATGAAATGCATGGACATGACTAATACCCTTCATGGCATAGGAACCTTTCTCAAAACACCGCTTTTTATGATGTTCAACGAGTCAATCACAGGCATAAAGCGGGCATACACCTTTATAAGAATAGAACCATTAAGGTTTTATAGAGACACACTGGATATGCAATCCCATGCGGGCATAGGACAGGCAGAGATGCTGAGACCCTTTTTAATATGTCCAAAACTGGCCATGGATAATAGGTAGAGCGTGAAGGAAGCACAGGAAAATAGATATATCCGGAAGGATCAGCTAAGACCACAAAAGAGATTATTCTCCTTACAGGATACGAGCATCTACTTAGGACGGTCCTTAAACTCCGTCCGTCAAATGTTATGGGACGGCAAGATACCCTTCATCAAGGACGGTAAGCGGGTTTTTATTGATGTACGAGACCTTGAGATATGGATAGAGCAGAGCAAACAAACCTCAACTTTTTAAATTATTCTCTTGACATTATATAGATAATATGTCTATACTTATATATAAGATGATACCACGACAATTACAGAAATGGAGACAGGTAAACGGTATAAGTCAGGCTAAACTTGCCAAGCTGTTAGGCGTGGATGTTATGACCGTGAGCCGTTGGGAACGTGGTGTTGTTAATATACCGTCATTCCTACATCTTGCTCTTGATGTGTTGGAGTGTAAAGCAAAGGAGGTGAAAGAAGAAAAGGGTAAACGGAAAAGGAAAAGGAGGTGTTAAGCATGGGAAGTATTTACAAGCAGCACAATCAAAAAACAGGATGGGAAAGTAAATACTGGTATATCAAGTATTACCGGAACGGCAAGCCATACCGTGAAAGGGTACAATCAGAGAAAAGAAGTGATGCCGAAAAGACCTTGAAGCTTAGAGAAGGTCAGATTGTGTTAGGAACGTTTTCGGGTCTCAGAGTAGAAAAGATTCTCTTTGATGAACTTGCAAAAGACTTGATTACAGATTACACGATCAACGGAAAGAAATCGGTTGAAAGGGTACAATTTTGCATTGATCATCTTAAACGATGCTTTGAAGGACACAGAGCTAACGATATAACAACCGATAAAATCAAAGAATATATTGCACACAGGCAGGAAAAGCAAGCAAAGAACGGCACAATTAACAGGGAACTCTCAGCATTAAAAAGAATGTTCTCTCTTGCCGGGCAGTGTACGCCTCGAAAAGTAACACAAGTGCCATATATCCCTATGCTTGAGGAACGCAATGTTAGAACGGGATTTTTTGAGGTCGGGGAATATCTCAAACTCAAGAATGCCTTGCCGGATTACCTCAGGCCTATTTTAATCATGGGGTATCATACGGGCATGAGAAAAGAGGAAATCCTATCATTGACCTGGAAACAGACAAACATCTTTGACAAAAAGATTACCCTTGAGAGGACAAAGAACGATGAACAGCGGGTTATCTATCTCACAGGTGAACTGTATGAAACAATCCTGAATCAGAAGAAAAGCAAGGACGAGAGATACCCATTATGTCCCTTTGTGTTCTTCTACAAGGGCCACAGAATCAAAAGTTTTCGGAAAATATGGTATAAGGCCTTTGAGACGGCAGGGATCGAGAGAAAGCTATTTCATGACTTGAGAAGGACGGCAGTGAGAAATATGGTTAATGCTGGCATACCGGAAAAGACGGCTATGAGGATTTCAGGACACAAGACACGCTCAGTATTCGACAGGTACAATATTGTCAATGAAGAAAATCTTAAAGATGCGAGTGAGAAGCTTGCAATGCGTTACGAAGAACACAAAGAACTTATCGAACAGGCAGGCGACGGGCATAATACGGGCATAATTTCGCTTGTGAAATATGAAAAGGAAAATGCTTATGTTCAATAACCCTATGAGAATTAAAGGTAATTGCGAGAGAGGGGAGTTGAACTTTTACGGTTATTCACTGCAGTTTATGTCCAGTTGTCTGTTTGCGGCTGGGGTAACTGGTAGGACATAAGATGCTGTATATATTTATCAAATCTATCTTCGCCATTTTTCTCTAATCTTTCAATCTCCGGAAGAACCTGATTCAGCAAACCCTCATTATAGACCACATCAATTGGATAGTATCCAAAGGAGGAACGCCGCAAAAGGGAATAGACCTGTTTTTGCTTTTTGGTGAGCGAAAGAAACTTATCGAGTTGTTCAAGCATAGCCGCCTTTTTTTCATCAAGGCATCCGTCTACCTCCATTAAAAGGTTCAAACTGAAATCAGCACAGGAGAAATAGCTGTGCATCTCGTCAAGGTGAGAAACGAGCAGGCGAATCTCAGCCACAATTTCTTCATCAGTCATAGGCACGAATGTACCTTCCTCAACCATCTTTTGCATGGGTGATTTCGGGTGCATTGCAAAGGTACGAACCCTTATGAAATCGGGTTTAATGGCGTTGAGCAGTTTTGCTGTTTCAATGGCGTGTTCTTCACTCAGGGTGCGTCCCCCTATGCCAGGCATGATGTATTCAGAGAGTGATATCCCTGCTTCCATAACATGTGTTCCCCCGATGACAATATCTTCCGGGGTAATCCCCTTTTTTATCATCTTTAATACCCTGGATGAGCCGCTTTCCATGCCGACATGAATCCTTGTTAAACCAGCTTCCTTAAGTTGTTTCAGCTCTTCAACACCTTTTCTCTTTAATGTTGGGGCCCGGGCGTAGGATGTTATCCTTTCAATATCCGGGAACTTAAGCCTGAGATATTCAAGAACAGCCAGCAAATCAGTTGTTGGCAAAAGCAGGCTATCAGCGTCCTGCAAAAATACTGATTTGATATTTGTATGGCCTTCATATTCCTTCGCTATATTGTCAATGTCCCTTTTAATCTCATCAACCGTTCTTCTTGAGAATTTTGTTCCTTTATATGCAGGACAGAAGACACACTGGTTCCAGGGACAGTTTCTCGTTACCCGTAATAGAAGGCTATTTGCTTCGCTTGGCGGTCTTATAACTCCCTGTTCGTACATTGTTTCTCCTTAAGTTACTAATTGTTATCCTATTAAATATAGGTCCTTATTGGTTCAGATTCAAGATGACTTCGTGAAATATAATGCCAAGAAGGTCGAAAAATTTATTTGAAGGTTTTTGGCAAAGTGGTACAATTAGAAATCTTATCAGTGTCATCTTTGGTAGGATTAAGTGAGAGAGGTCAGGTATGGAATCAAAGGTTTTAAAAAAGCGGTCAAAAAAGACTGGTCTTCCGCCAGGTACCCTTGTACATATTGGAGAGGAAAAAACAGAAAGCGTAAAGATTACAATTCTTAACTACAATGAAACTCAATTTCAAGAGGTCGAAGCAAGTAAGGTTGAAGAATGTCTGCCCTTCAAAGATAAGCCAAATGTCACCTGGATAAATATAGACGGCATCCATCAGGTAGATATCATAGAGAAGATAGGTCATTACTTTAATCTCCACCCCCTCCTGCTGGAAGACATAATGAATACTGAGCAACGTCCCAAGATGGAGGATTATGGAGATTACATTTTTGTTGTTATGAAAATGCTTTCCTATGACGAAAAGGATGGTGAAATAAAGGCTGAGCAGATCAGTTTGGTACTCGGCTCAAACTATGTCATTTCATTCCAGGAGAGGGAAGGAAATGTTTTTGATTCAATCAGGGGGAGGATGAAAAACGAGAAATGGCGCATTAGAAGAATGGGCGCTGATTACCTTGTATACTCTCTGATAGATGTAATTATTGATAACTATTTCACTATTTTGGAGAAACTCGGGGAAAAGATAGAAGACCTTGAAGACGAACTGGTGGTGAACGTAAGACCGGAGACATTACGGTCTATTCACAATTTAAAGAGAGAGATGCTCTCTTTACGTAAATCGGTTTGGCCACTGAGAGAAGTAGTAAATGGTCTGGAAAGAGGGGAATCATCACTAATTCATGAATCCACGTATGTGTATCTCAGAGATGTGTACGATCATACAATCCAGGTTATTGATACGATAGAAACATTCCGGGATATGCTCGCAGGGATGTTTGATATTTATCTTTCAAGTATCAGCAACAGGTTGAATGAGGTTATGAAGGTATTAACCATTATTGCTACAATATTTATTCCGTTGACCTTTATAGTGGGTCTTTATGGTATGAATTTTGAGTATATGCCAGAGCTTAAAATGCGCTGGGCCTATCCTGCTGTCCTGATTTTAATGTTAGTTATAGCCGTCACGATGCTGGTTTATTTCAAGAGAAAAAGGTGGTTTTGAAGAAATAGACATTTGGTCTGTTTTATATCTTTACCAGTGTGTATGCTCTTTCACCAAGGCCTAATTTTTCAGCATGGTTGAGTTGAATATTCCAATCTATAGATGGGTAAATAGCCCTCCATTTATCTTCACCCTTTTTTAGTATCTTCTTGATGGCAGTATTTGGAATCGATTCCTCATTGTTTACAAGATCGCACGATGCAGCATCTATAGATACAGGGTCAAGTGATGCAAGGATACCGATATCTCTCACTATGGGGGCATCACTATGGGGATAGCAGTCACAGGCAGGGCTTATCTGTATGAGAAAATTTAAAAAGAGTGACCTTTTTTCTTTTCCCTTTAAGGCGCCAAACGCATATTCCGCCATCTTTTTTTGAAAAGAGTCAGGTGATTCGTCCCATTGGATTTCAATTGCCTTGGTTGGGCATATAATAGTACACTCCCCACAGCCTATACATTTTTTCTCATCAATTGATGCCTTTTTTTCCATAATTGAAATTGCCTTTGCCGGGCAGTACTCAAAACACAATTTACATCCCTTGCAATTTTGAGCGTTTATTTTCGGTGCAACCCCGCTGTGCTGCACAAGTTTTCCCTCCCTTGCTGCGCAACCCATACCCAGATTTTTCAATGCCCCTCCAAATCCTGAAAGTTCATGGGCCTTAAAATGCGTCACAACAATCATGCTATCTGCATTCACAATCTCCCTGGCAATACTCACCTCTTTAAGGACCTTCCCGTTTATCGGGACCTTCACACTGCTTGAACCTCTAAGCCCATCAGCTATTATAAGGGGGCAACCAACACATGCATAGTCAAAGCCATTCTGTATAGCTGTTGATAGATGAGAGACAGCGTCACTACGAGAACCTGTATAAAGGGTGTTTGTGTCTGTAAGAAAGGGTTTTGCACCAATACCTTTGACCTTCTTTACTATGGTCCCTAAAAATACAGGTCTTAAGTATGCCGTATTGCCTTGTTCCCCGAAATGGAGCTTTATTGCTACGAGGTCGTCCTTCTTAATCCTGCTATTCATTTTTATTCTATTCAACAGGTCTTCAATTTTATTAAAGAGGTTCCTTTTTGGTGTTGCCCTTAGGTCTGTATAGAATACCTTCGACATAGCATCTCCTTTTTTGTTTAATTTATAGAGAAATTATGTTAGAAATAATGCAGTTTTGTCAACAAAAAGGAGGTTGGATGGATGTTAAATCTTTCTGAAAAGCATGGCATGATCCGGATGATTGCAGAGAAAGTGGCTAAAGAAAAGGTAGCCCCAAGGGCTAAAGAGATAGATGCAACAGGTGCCTTTCCATGGGACCTTGTGGATATTTATAAGAAACAGGGTTTTTTATACCTTATGCTACCTGAACGATTTGGTGGACTTGATGGAGATATCACGTCCCTTTGTCTTGTTATTGAGGAGCTCGCAAAGGTATCAGGTGCAGCATCTCTTATACCGCTTGCCCATAATGTTGGATTAATGCCCGTAATGGTTGCAGCAAACGAAGAACAGAAGGAATATATATACAGTAAAATTGCCGAAACTGACAAGCCGTATCTCGTTGCATTTGCTTTAACTGAGCCCAATGCAGGTTCTGATGCATCCCGTATGACGACCAATGCGGTGAAAGATGGCGATTACTATTACCTGAATGGGAAGAAATCAATGATAACGAATGGTGCGAATGCTCAGATATATACGGTATTTGTTAGTACAAATCCAAAACTGAGGATAAACGGCATATCAGCATTTTATGTTGAAAGGGATTATCCCGGGGTAATTATAGGTAGGAGTGAAGATAAAATGGGAATGATAGGCTCTGACATAACAGAGCTGACATTTGATAATGTGAGACTTACAAAAGATAATTTACTTGGGAAAGAGGGCAATGGATGGGATATTGCAATGACAACATTAAACCTGTCAAGGCCTGCTGTTGGCGCTCAGGCTGTGGGTTTAGCTCAAGGTGCCCTGGATTTCTCTACAGAGTATGCCTGGAAAAGGGTTCAATTTGGCCAGAAATTAGCAGACTTTGAGGGAATTCAGTTTATGATTGCAGATATGGCTATTCAGGTTGAAGCTGCCCGTGCACTCGTGTATGATGTCTCCCATTTGCTTGACATGAAGGTATATGAGAGGGACAAGATGAGTGCCATCGGGGTTGATAAATTGTCAGCTATGGCAAAGGTTTACTCGTCAGATGTTGCTATGAAGGTTACAACCGATGCTGTGCAGATTTTGGGTGGATATGGGTATACAAAAGAATACCCTGTTGAGAGGATGATGAGAGATGCAAAGGCCACACAGATATACGAAGGGACAAATCAAATACAGAGGATAGTGATAGCAAGGGATATATTCAGGAAATTCATGCCATGATTAAGGCAGCAAAATAAGCTTTCAGCTTACTAAGTTTGGAGTTTTCAGTTCGGTGTTCGGAGTATAAATAAACAATAAAACTCCGAACTCTTAACTCCGAACTCTTAACTGCTTTAAAATTATTTCATCTTTTCTATAAATTCAAAAACAGGGATGGCAGCGAGGGATACAAATTGAACAGTTCCTCTTGCTCCGTACTCATTACCGCATACTGCTTGTAATCACTCCTCCACAGACTACAGTATCTTTGTTATACAGGACAACTGATTGCCCTGGTGTTATTGAGTATACAGGGTTATCAAAATCTACCTCTAAGGTGTTATGAGAGATGGTATATTTGCATGGCTCTTCTTTCTGCCTGTATCGAACCCTGCCGGAAATATTCATACTGACAGGACTTAATAGATTCAATTCATTTGCGATGACCCTTTTTCTTTTCAGATACTCCTTTGGCCCGACAATTATTGTATTTTCATCCGGTTGGATTTCTACAATGTACAATGGTTCTCTATACGGAATATTCAGCCCCTTTCTTTGACCAATTGTGTACAGATGTATACCATTGTGGTACCCCATAAACTTTCCGTCTATTAGATAGACAGGCCCTTTCTTTAACTGCACAAATTTTGATAAAAAATTTCTATAATCTTTTTCCGGGATGAAACATATATCCTGACTCTCCTTTGTTCTATTTATATTCCATCCTATTTTATCGGCTTTTTCTTTTACCTTTGCTTTGGTGTATTCGCCGAGGGGGAAAAGGATAACATTTAGCAGGTCTTTGTTTATAGGGTATAAAAAGTACGACTGGTCTTTTATTTTGTCTTTGCCTTTTTTTAAGAAGTAGTTCCCTGATATTTCTTCGATGATTGCATAGTGACCTGTGGCAATTTTTTCACCCCCAATAGATAAAGCCTTATTGATAAAAGAAGAAAATTTTATATATCTGTTACACAGGATGCATGGGTTCGGGGTTCTCCCTTCTTTGTATTCCTGTATAAATTTTTCTATAACGTAGCGCTCGAACTCTTCCCTTAGATTTATTACATAGTGAGGAATAGAAAGGTCATCCGCAATCTTTTTTGCCCTGTGAACGGCTTCAATAGAGCAGCATGCCTTTGGATTTTTTATATTTTTTATTGTTTCAGGCAGTAGTTGAAACGTAATCCCCACTAAATTATAGCCTTTTTGTCTAAGGAGATATGCAGAAAATGAACTATCTATACCTCCGCTCATGGCAATAAATACTGTTTCCATTACATAAAGAATACCACATTTTAAATAGAAAAACAGGAACCCTCAATTCCCATTGAAAGTTTGTATGCATTATAGTATTATCAAAAGAGGAGGGCATGTAGATGAGTAAAAAACTGAAGATATTCTTAAGCGTGGTATTCGTATTCATATTTATCCTTGGGTTTCTTATTGGCGCTCAGGGTAAAAGAACGCTTACAAGTACTGATGACAAGGAGATATATGAATATTTAAAGACATTCTCAGATGTAATAGATATAGTGAAAAAAAATTATGTTGATGAGGTTAAGGATAAAGAGATTATTTATTCTGCTATAAAGGGTATGCTCGAATCACTGGATCCCCATTCTTCCTTTTTGCCACCTGATATGTACAAGGATATGCAGACAGAAACGAAAGGTGAGTTTGGAGGTATAGGCATTGAAATTACCATTAAAGATGGTTTTCCAACGGTTATTGCCCCGATAGAAGACACCCCGGCATATAAAGCAGGTATAAAGGCCGGTGACCATATAATCAGGATCGATGGTAAACCGACGAAAAACATGGGTCTCATGGCTGTGGTTAAATTGATAAGGGGAACGAAGGGCAAACCGATTAATCTTACTATCATGAGGGAAGGGTTTACCACACCAAAAGATTTCAATATTGTACGGGATGTTATAGTTGTGAAAAGTGTAAAATTTAGGATGTTGGAGGACAATTATGGATATTTAAGGATTGTCCAGTTTCAGGAAAAGACAGCAAGAGATCTTGATAACGCTTTAAAAGAATTAGAGAAAAGCAGTAAGGAAAAACCTCTTAAAGGTATTGTACTTGATTTGAGGAATAATCCAGGTGGCCTTCTTGAGCAGGCTGTGGAGGTTTCCGATAGGTTCATTTCAGATGGTCTTATTGTCTCGATAGAAGGTAGAAAAAAAGAAGAAAATAAGATGAAATTTTTCGCTCATAAAAAAGATGATTTTACAGGTCCCCTTGTAGTATTAGTAAATGAGGGAAGTGCAAGTGCTTCAGAAATAGTTGCAGGTGCTCTCCAGGATTACAAAAAGGCTATTATTGTGGGTGCCAAAACCTTTGGTAAGGGTTCTGTTCAGACCATCTTCCCCCTTGGTGATGGCTCTGGAGTGAGGCTGACAACTGCAAAGTATTTCACACCTAAAGGCAGATCAATACAGGCAGAAGGTATCACACCAGATATACTTGTTGATAATAACATAGTGAAAGGGAAGGAAAGGGTGATTCCTCTGAGGGAAAAGGACCTTATTGATACCGAGAAGAATATGAAAAGATTAGAGGGTTTGGATAATAAAAATATTGAAGGTGAGGATTTTCAATTATATATGGGGCTTCAGATATTAAAGAGCTGGGAGGCCTTGAGAGGGAAATAGAATATAGTAGGAAGTAAGGAGTAAGCAGTAAAATCAGAAAAGGAGAACGAGAGACCTTTTTTCAACTTACTACATTCTGCTTACTGTTTACTTAGATTTCTTAAGAGTTTTTCCTTAAAACCCTCGGGAATTCTTTTAGGTTTACCGGTTCCATCAACACATACCATCTTTGTTTCACCTTTTGTGGTTGGTTTGTCATCTTTGAGTACAATGTGGGTCAGAATAAAATATGAGTTTTTTATTTCTTTTATCGATGTTTCCACATTTATAATATCCCCATATTTTAGTTTTTCAAGCAGGTCTATGAATGCTGTCTTAACAATCACATAAGTACCTGATTTTTCCCAGTCAGGAAGTGCAATGCCGATAGACATTAAATACTCGAACCATGATTTTTCGAATAACTTTAGGTAGTTTGCAAAATATACTACACCACCTGCATCAGTATCCTGGTAATATACCCTTGTTAAATACATCTGTTTCTCATAACATTTTGTTATTAAATCGTCAATATTTGATGTGCAGACTGAGGGGGATAAAGAGAATAATCACTTGATATTTTGAGCCTATTCATTTATTTTATTGTATTCTATAGCAACGATTCAAGGGAGGAAATATGAAAGCCATAGAGATAAAACCTGATATTTACTGGGTTGGGGCGATAGATTGGGGTATCAGGGATTTTCATGGCTATCTTACGCCAAATGGAACAACATACAACAATTACCTGATTAATGATAAGCAGATTACTCTTATTGACACAGTAAAACATGAATTTACTGCTATAACTATTGAAAATATAAAGAGTATTATAGTTCCATCAAGCATAGTTAATCTCATAATAAACCATATAGAACCAGATCATGCAGGCGGTATTGATATTATTATGAGACTTATACCAAAGGCCACAATCTATATAACGGAGAGAGGGAAAAGGGGACTCGACAGACATTATGATACATCAAAATGGAATTTTAAAATTGTAAAAACAGGCGATATCCTGAATATTGGTAAATACAATCTGTTATTCCTTGAGACACCGATGCTGCACTGGCCTGACTCTATGGTTACGTATGTGAAGGAGGCTAAACTTCTTATCTCACAGGATGCATTTGGACAACACATTGCAACATCAGCAAGGTTTGATGATGAATTTGTGGAATGTGCTTCACATTTTGAGCTTGAGGATGCCGTGGTTGATTATTATGCAAATATTCTCATGCCCTTTGGTCAGCTTATAAAAACAAAGATAGGAGAGATTGTGAAGCTTGGACTTGAGATTGATATGATTGCTCCTGACCATGGTATCATATGGAGGAAGGATCCAGGAAAGATATTACAAATGTACCTTGATATGGCAGATGGAAAGGCAGGTTTAAGGGTGGCAATCATTTATGATACTATGTGGCATAGCACTGAAAATATGACAATCCCGATTATGCAGGGAATTAAGGATGAAGGCGTTGATTGTAAGGTTATTAAGCTCAGGGCAACACCGATGAGCATTGCTATTAAAGAGTTCTGGAAATCAAGGGGATGCCTCATTGGGACCCCTACAATTAATAATGTCATGTTTCCGTCGGTATCAGAATTTTTGTATCATCTGGGTGGTTTGAGACCTAAAGGTAGAATTGTAGGTGCCTTTGGTAGCTATGGATGGGGTGGTGGTGCTGTGAAAGAGGTATGTGAAGCATTCAAACGTATGGGGCTTGAAATAGTGGAACCAGGGGTTCAGGTTTTATATAAGCCATCAGCTGAAGATGAAAAACAGTGTTATGAATTTGCAAGAGAATTTGCGAAAAAGGTGAAAGAATATCATGAGAAGTACATATAACGAAGGACGAGGGACGATAGACGAGGGGCGCATTTAAAATCGTCCTGATGAGCGAAGCGAATGGTCGTCCGTCGTCCTAACGAAGTGGTCATCCTTCATCTTTTTATATTAATATGGAGGTGTTAATTATGTGGAAGTGTTCAATTTGTGGCTATGAGTATGATGAGAAGACAGAGGGCACACCCTTTGAAAAACTCCCTGATGACTGGCGGTGTCCTGTTTGTGGCGCACCTAAAGATGCATTTGAGAAGGTGAAATAGAAATGCACGAAGGACGAGGGACGATAGACGAGGGGCGCATTTAAAATCGTCCCAATGAGCGAAGCGAATGGTCGTCCGTCGTATTTAAGCGGTTATTAAAACAAGGAGGTGTTAAGTGTCAAAAACAGAAAAAAATCTTAAGGAAGCGTTTGCAGGAGAATCACAGGCTAATAGAAAATACCTTGCCTTTGCTAAAAAGGCAGAAGATGAGGGTTACAGGCAGGTTGCGAAGTTATTTAGAGCTG
>JAPLKF010000144.1 GCA_026388215.1 Pseudomonadota bacterium
TATCCTGGTCTTGCAATCTTTCTTACCGTTATGGGATACAACCTTTTCGGGGAGGGCTTGAGAGATATCTTTGACCCGAGAAGACGCTACCAGGTAAGGTAGAAAAGGGGGATATCCATAAAGCACCTCGCTTTAGCTATCGGCATTATATTTCTGGGTATTGGCCTGGCGTAGGGGTTAGAAACAGTGGTACAGGCACCAACATTCAGTCTCGAATCAGGGGATAACGAGAAAATATCCCTCGACCCCTCGAATCCTTGAACCCCAGCTCTATCGAACTTTCGCTTGACAACTTATTGAAATCGCAGGAGAATGGATAAATAGAAGATGGGGGATGATGAGAAAGACTGATATTTCAAAACCTGACCCCAAAAGTTTTTGTTTTCGGTAATCATTCCATGAAGGGGAAAATTTATTCAAAAGAGTTGGGGATTGATCTTAAATCGGGAAAAGAAGAAGAAATTTTTAAATGGTTTTTGGCTTGTTTGCTATTTGGAAGGCCAATTCAACAAGAGGTGGCCAAGAGAACCTATTTTGAATTTGAGAAAGAAGGGGTTTTGAGCCCAGGAAAAATTTTGGAAGCTGGCTGGAATAAATTGGTTGAAATTTTGGATAGAGGCCATTATGTGAGATACGATTTTTCGACGGCAACAAAATTGTTAGAGATTTCTGAAGAGCTGAAGCGAAGATACGGTTCTTTAGGTGAACTCTTAAGGCAATCAAAGAATCGGAGGGATTTAGAAACGAGGCTTCAGGAATTTAAGGGGATAGGGCCGGTGACAGTAAGGATATTCTTAAGAGAGCTCAAGAATTGGCAGAAAAATAAATCGAAATGATAGAGATAGACGGTTCAAAGAAATCAGGAAGCGGCACAGTTTTGCGTTATCCGCTTATACTTTCCTGCATTTTAAATAAGGACCTGCATATTTACAACATCCGCGCCAAAAGGAAAAAGACCGGACTACGGCCGCAACATCTTAAAACAGTAGAGGCATTTAAATTTCTGAGCGGCGCAACGGTCGAAGGCGCAAGCCTTAATTCAAAAGAGATAACATTTCACCCAGGAGGGAACCGCATAAAGTCCGGCGTGTTCAGTTGGGACATAGGGACTGCTGGCTCAACAACCATAATGGGTCTTGCACTGTTGCCTTTGGGATTCTTGGCTAGTGGTCCGTCTGTATACATAATCTCTGGCGGCCTCTTCCAGGATTTTGCGCCCAATGCCTTTCACACTGAGTATGTTTTGATGGAGCTGCTGAAAAGATTTTCACTCCATGCGGATTTAAAGGTAGTAAAACCAGGTTATGTGCCCACGGGGGGCGGGAGTATAGAAATTAAAGTAAAACCGGTGGAAAGAAAAATCACGCCTTTAAAACTGACAGAACAAGGCAAAATTACAAAAATTGAAGGAGTTTCACTTTCGTCCCATCTGAGTGAAAGAAAGGTTAGCGAAAGAATGGAATCCGCATGTAATAACGTATTGAACAAGAGAGGACTCAATGCAGATATAAAGATAATAAATGACAAGACAGCAAAACAGAAAGGAGCTGCGTTAGCAATATGGGCGCTGACCGACACCGACTGTATCATTGGTTCGGACATGGCTGGAAAAGTTGGAAGGACTTCGGAAGAGATCGGTAGGTGCGTGGCCAGGAATTTATTGGAAGACCTGGATAGCAGGGCAACTGTTGACAGGTTTATTGCAGACCAGATCATAATTTATGCAGCCTTAAGCAACGGCGAGAGCCAATACATATTCCCGAAGATTACTGAACATATAGAATCCAACCTCTGGCTGATTAAAGAGATTTTGGGAGTAGAGATTTCGATAGAAAGGAACCTCCTTAAAATTAAAGGCATTGGCGCTGGGAAGAAGTCTCCTTATATAACCTGAAAGGGACCCCAAAAATTTTCCGCAGGCAAATTTTAAGCCCGTAACAAAAATTACGGGCTTTTATTTTAGCGGGCCCCTGCCCGCCAATGCTTTGTGGCGGGCTGTCTTTGCTTGTTTCTTGTTTATATTGGGTTACTCTGGTTTTAGAGGTATAATAATTATTGATGGCAAAATGTAAACTCTGTAATAAAGATTCACCCCTGATTTCTTCCTGCCTAAGCCTTTGTGTTGATTGTATTCGCAATGATTTTAAATCCGCCTTACCTTATATTCAACGAACTCATGCCCAGGCACGCAAAGCTTTTAATTTACCACCTCAGATACCTCATGACCCAGATGGTAAAAGATGTAGCCGCTGTGTAAATGCCTGCCAGGTGGGGGCTGCGGCAAAAGGCTATTGTGGGCTACCTATTGACGCCAGGCTTGAGGCGTCCTTGATTTTTTATTATGATGCCTTACCGACAAATTGTGTGGCGGATTGGGTGTGTGCTGGTTCGGCTGATGTGGGATATAAGAATTTAGCAGTTTTTTATAATGCCTGTAGTTTTGATTGTTTATTCTGTCAGAACTGGAATTTTAAAGAAGCGGATTTAAGTAAAAAGATGTCTGCTCAAGATTTAGCCCGGAGAGTAGATGAGAGGACTGCCTGCATTTGCTATTTTGGCGGAGACCCCACACCGCAGCTTCCCCATAGTATTTTAGCCTCGCGCATTGCCGGGGATTTAAACAAAGCAAGGGCCTTAAGAATATGCTTAAGAGACTAATGGCTCATTGTCCAGTCAGTATTTGCAGAAGATGGTGAGAATTTCTCTTGAATCTGGCGGCTGTATAAAATTTGACCTTAAGGCCCGGACAGAGAGTCTGCATATTGCCTTATGCGGTAGCACCAATAGACAGACCTTAGAAAATATTAAGCTTTCCGCTAGCTTTATGGAGAAAAGGCTTGATCCTGCCTTAATTGTAGTAAGTACACTTTTGGTTCCTGGATACGTGGATTTATATGAGATAGAAAAAATTGCCGGATTCCTTGCTGATATAAATCCTGAGATTCCTTATAGCCTCCTGGCATTTCATCCCCACTTTTTGATGATTGACCTTCCGACTACTTCGGCCGCGCACGCCCAGAAAGCAAAAGAGGTCTGTCTTAAGACCGGCCTGAAAAATGTCAGGATTGGCAATGTCCATTTACTAAGTGAGCATATACAGTATAAAAAATGATTAGCCTTCCTTTTGACCCGATTAAAAGAGCTCAAGAGATAGAGACAATAGTAATGCAAGACACAAAGAGAAAATATCACCGTTTTAGACCAGCTCCTTATTATGGTGGCATTGCCACTGCGGATGCAGTAGGATGTTGTTTCTTGTGCGCATACTGCTGGAGTTATTTTCGGATACTTCAGCCTCAAAAACACGGTAAATTTTATAGCCCTGAAGCGGTAGGGGATAACCTGCTTAATATAGCCAAGAAAAAAGGATTCAAATATGTCCGCGTGACCGGTTGCGAGCCAATTTTGGGAGAACGTTCTTTAGAACACCTGGTTAAAATAATTGATAGAACGCTACAGACAAAGAAGGATTTGACTTTTATCCTGGAAACTAATGGCTTGCTTTTAGGTTTTTATCCTGATTTTATTGAACGCCTGGCAATTCCTCGGTTAAGTATAAGAGTAGCACTTAAAGGCTGGGACCCAGCCAGTTTTCAGGAAATCACCGGCGCAGAAAAAGATTATTTTGTATATCCTATCATCGGCATAAAGAAGATGCTCCAAAAAGGTCTGCATGCCTGGCCAGCAGTGATGTTCGATGTTTTTGGAGAAGAGGGCGTGAACAGCCTTAAAACCCAGATGCAAAAGCAGGGATTGAAATGCCGGATGGAAACAGAAGTACTTGAAAAATACCCTTATGTGATGGATAATATATATAAAAGAGGTTTGATTTTGAAACAATAAAGGGAGGTGAGGTAAAATGGCAAAGTTTTTGATGCTGGGAAAGTATTCTGTGGAAGGAATAAAAGGAATTACTGCTGAGCGCACCAAGAAAGTGGTCCAGACGATTGAGAAGGCTGGCGGTAAGGTGAATGCAATGTATGCATTGTTGGGGAATTATGACCTGGCGTTTGTGGTCGATTTTCCGGGAATTACCGAGGTGATGAAGGCCTCAGTGGCTGTCACCAAATTGACCAGTATTGGTTTTACTACTTCTCCTGCCATCAGCGTGGAGGAGTTTGACAGAATAGCGGGGTGACATACTCACGGGGTTGTCAGAAAACAAGCCACGGTCTCTATAACCGTCAGGTATCGACCTGATGAAACGGGAGGGAGAAAAGGCAGGTTGAAAGCTTGCCTTTTTATAAATATCTTTAGGTGCTGTGGGTGCTATGATAGCTGTAAGGCGCGTTGTTCGTGGCATGGCGGTGTATGCGGGTATTATTCATTAACCGGGAGAATGGTATGTTGCGATGGAACCTTAAGCCCTACCTGTACCTGTCGTTAAGATACACCCGAAACAGTCCATCCAAATAAGCCCGTTGAATATTTCGGAAAAGAAGCCTCAGAGTTCACCAAAAGAATGGTTGAGGGGAAAAGGGTGAAACTTGAATACGACTGGCAACGGCGAGATAAATACAGGAGGTTATTGGCCTATGTATATCTCGAAGATGGAACATTCCTCAACGCTGAGATTATTAAGCAGGGCTATGGTTTTGCATATATAAGATTCCCATTCAAATACCTTGATGAATTCAGGAAATATGAAAGGGAAGCAAGAGAAAGTAATAAAGGGTTGTGGGCTGATAAGCACTAAAAATCAATTGACATTATTAATCACGGGTATATACGGGTATATACTGTGATTTAGGGGGTGATGTTATGAAAAGGTTCAATGTAATACTTCTTATTGCGCTGATCGCAATACTTTTTATCGTAAGTAGTGCATTCACACAGGTATTTGTACCTGGCCATTATCGAAGTAATGGTACCTATATTCAACCTCATTACAGGAGTTCACCAGACGGCACCGTAACTAACAATTGGAGTTTCAAAAACAATATAAACCCATACACAGGTCAAGAAGGCCATAACTACAATAAACATAGTCCATCGAGTCCTTTTTATGATGGTTCTTCAAGCAGTTATAAATAGCGCTGATGCTTGAATAATCGTTTGTTGCAAGAAAGCCTTAGTTAAATTCTGCTGAGGCTTTTCTATTTTTTAACGACATATGAACCCTGATGACAGCCCCTATTACTCTATGGAATTTGTCGAAGAAGATGGGAAGCTTTATGTGCTGTTTTATAATGACAGGGATAAACTGGTTGCAAAGAGAGAAGTTCCTCAAACAAAGATACCCGATGATGTGTTGAGGAAAATGAGGGATAATTGAACAGGGGAGTAAGATGGAAAGGTTAGAAATTTTTTTAATCATTGGTATTTTAGCTTGTTTTATACTATGGCCTATATTCCATGCCTTAAGGGGAAGCTTCCCTGGAAGAAAAAAAGAATTGTATGTTTTGTTTATGATATTTTTTCCATTATTTGGAATACCGTATTATCTTCTTGTTGGTAGATATCACAGAAAGCCGAAACCGTAACAAGGCTAATTCACATTATTTACCCTGAGAGATAAGGGAAGACCCAGAAAAAGATTCAGGGTCAGCCCTTGACTTTGGACATTGATTGCCTAGAGTGAAAACATGGCGACGTTCTTTAGAAAGGAAATGATTATCCCTGAAGGAGTATATATCCTTTTTCTCGAACAATGCACTGTCCCCTCCTCACAGCATAACTGATGGCTGGCCCGTTCATTGCAAAAAGGATTGCAAGATATTCAAAAAGCAAACCTTGTGAATAGATTCCTGTACTCCTCATTTTAGGGGATTCATAAAACATCCACGCTTTTAACCGGTAATGAATAATTCGTTTAACCGGTGAAAAAACATTAGTTTTTTACAATAAACCGTAATAAATCCTTGATTTATAAAGATATTGTGCTATTATCTCTTGTAGATGCTTGTTCCTACAGGGGTTTACATAACAGGCAAAGGATATTTGCCTGTTAATTATATATATCACATATACCCAATGAGGTAGTAGGAATGAATAAGACAGAAATCATAGCAAAAGTGGCGGGAGAAATTAAGGTTTCAAAAGCAGCTGCAGCAAAGGCTTTCGCCGTGATCACGGGCTCTATTGAACAGGCAATGAGGAAGGGAGAAAAGGTAACATTTATAGGGTTCGGAACTTTCTCTGTTGTACAGAGGAAGGCAAGAAAGGGAAGAAACCCCCAGACCGGCAAAGAGATCAAGATTGCTGCAAAGAAGGTCCCTAAGTTTTCCGCAGGAGCGGCTTTAAAGGCAGCAGCAAATGGAAAAGCGGTGGCAGTAAAACCAAAAGTAAGGAAGGCATCTGCAAAACCGGCAGCTAAAAAACCGAAAAAGAAATAAATCAAGACCAGGCGGGCCTTTTGGCCCGCTTTCTTTTTCATAACGAGTGCCACATGAAAACTGGAAGTAATTTGTAAATGCGGTTGAGGACTTCT
>JAPLKF010000145.1 GCA_026388215.1 Pseudomonadota bacterium
AAAGGGGTACAAAGATAGCAGCCAAGACAAGCATACTCTGCGGTTTCTTTTCTTCTCTTCTGTGGATGCTCTTCTTTCACGAACAGGAATCAAAGGCAATAGGATTATGTAATCTTTTCTTCCATTGTGACACCCTTGCAGACCTTCCCTGGAATATGATAGACCCGCAGATTATTGCACTTCCCATATCTTTCCTGGTATTTGTTATCGTTTCCTTTTTAACTCAACCGGTAAGGGAAGAAATAATAAGAAAAGCGTTCAGGCATATATAAGGACCAGGAAAAAACTTTGACTTTCTGATTTTAGAGTGCTACAAATTTAAAATGCGTATTACTAAGGAACAGACATGTCGGAATTAGTGAGATTCGGGGTTTCGTTAAGCAAAGAATTGCTGGAAAAGTTCGATAAGCTAATAAAAGATAAAAATTATACTAACAGGTCTGAGGCCTTTCGTGATCTGATACGTCAGGAATTTATTAAAAAAGAGTGGCAGGAAGGTGAGGATATTGCAGGGGCAATAACCCTTATTTACGATCACCATAGAAAAGACCTGTTAAATAAGATTACCGATATACAACATAATTTTCAAAAGGTAATAATTTCTACCCAGCATATACATTTAGACCACGATAATTGCCTGGAGATTATTGCCGTCAGGGGAAATCCTGTGGAGGTACAAAGATTAGCTGATACCTTAAAATCTATAAAAGGGGTAAAACACGGAACATTAAGCATGTCGAGTACAGGGAAAGACATTGATTAAACAGTATTATTTTTTTGCTTAATAGTAACACGAATATTATATTCGTGGCATAGAGAAAAGGTAGATGGTTAACTTATATATCTGGATTACAGCAATAATTGTCCCATTTTTTTCTGCTATTGGGATTGTGTATGCACAGGGTAGTGATCCAGTGGTATTAAGCGATATTGTTGTTACTGCCACAAGAACCGAAAAGGAGGTGGGTGAGGTGCCTGCTTCCACGAGTGTTGTCACAAAAAAGAATATAGAAAACAGCAATGTTCAGGCCGTAGATCAGGCAGTGAATGAACTTCCTGGGGTTTTTGACAGGCGTGGCAAGGGTCTCATGGACACACAGGCATCCATTACGTTAAGAGGTATGCCGGGACAACAGAGGACCCTTATCATGCTGGATGGTATAGCGCTCAATAAGGCGTATGATGGTACTGTGTCTTTTGGCGGTCTTTCTGTTGATGACGTTGAAAGGATTGAGGTTGTTAGAGGTCCATTTTCAAGCCTTTATGGTGGTTATGCCATGGGCGGTGTTGTGAACATATTAACCAAAATGCCGGAAAAGAGAGAAATAACCATAAAAGGTGGCTACGGCACAGACAATACATGGGGCACCTATATCTCCTATGGAGATAAATTTCAAGGTAAATTCAGGATTTTCATGAGTTATGGCTATAAGTCTACTGATGGTTATGTAACCGATTACAATGTACAGAGCACAAAACCCCCGGCAGGGATTAATGGTTGGCTCCCTACAATAAGTGATCAGGGGGCTGCCCGCTATCTTATCGGTGATAAAGGTAAAAATGGGTGGTATAATGATAATCTGACCATTAAAACAGGCTATGATTTCACAAAAACTTCTAAACTGAGGGTTTCTTTTATGAGAAATCAAAGTGAATATAAGTATGGTGACCTAAATACATATTTGGCGAACGCTACCGGAGTACCTGTTTACAAGTACGGCACCGTGAGGGAATCAACCTTTCTCGGTGGACCCGGTGGAACAACACAAAACATATATAATGCAAGTTATGAAGCAGAATTCTCATCTGTTAAGGCAAAGGCGTCTATTGCTCTCAACCAATATGAAAAGAACTGGTATGTAACCCCTGGCACGACAGCCGCAACTACACGTTTTGGAGGGCCCGGTACAGTTTCTTCCAGTCCGTCCCGTGCATATAATACTGATTTGCAGCTCACCGTACCGATTTTTCAAAAGCACGCTCTCACCATCGGGGGTTCATATAGATACAGCTGGTCAGATACTGAGGAGCATACCCTGACATACTGGAAGGATGAAGATTCCACAACAAACCCTACCTATCAATCGAGAGGAAAAGACAGGACACTTGCCTTTTTTATACAGGATGAGATAATGTTTCTTGATAATCTTACAGCGTATCTGGGACTCAGGCAGGATTGGTGGAAGGCATTTGATGGTTATGCAAATGATGTTGGTAAGACCGGCTATCCAAAACGCTATGGGTCTACAGATTACTTTTCAATAAGCCCCAAAGCAGCTCTCGTGTATACACCATTTAAGGATACAACCCTCAGGACATCCGTTGGAAAAGCATTTAGACCCCCTACGCTTTATGAACTTTATAGAACATGGACTTCAACAACCGGTACTACATACGCCGGCAACCCTGATCTAAAACCTGAAAAATCCATTTCCTGGGATATAGGTATAGAGCAAAAGTTGTGGCATGGGTTTCAGTTTAAGGCAGCCTACTTTGAAAGCTATATCGAAAACCTCATCTATAGCAGGACTCTTACTCCAACCCTTCAGGATAAAATCAATGTGGGGAAAGCGGACGTAAAGGGTTTCGAGATTGAGGGGGTACAGAAGTTCGATGCTGGCATAAAGCTGTTTGCTAATTATACATATAATAACGCAAAAGTCAGAGAGAATGATGTGAAACAGGCAACAGAAGGAAAATGTTTAACCTTTGTTCCGAGGGAGATGTTCAATATCGGTTTTGAAGTGGAACGAGGTCCCTTAAAAGCACACATTGTTGGTAGATATGTGAGCAAACGGTACAGTGACGATGAAAATAGAGATAGAACAAACAATGTATATCTCTCTTATGACCCTTATTTTGTAACCGATGCGAAGGTTTCTTATGCAATTACAAAATTTGCTACAGTGTCCCTCGCTGTTGATAATGTGTTCGATAGAGACTATTTCTCCTCTTACCAAGCTCCTGGTCGGAAGTGGTACGGAGAAATGATGTTGAAATTCTGATATACGAAGGAGGCCAAGATTGGTATGAATATTAAACGATTCGTCATATATCTTTTCCGCTGGCAGCTCAGCACCCCGATCCTCGCCCCGGTTGTATCATTTTTCAAGTTCGGGAGCTTTACCTTCGGGACCCCGCAGGACTGGCTCGGAGCGGGAGTGGCAAACCTCATAGGAGGTGCTATTTTCTACTGGGTTGACAGGTTCATATTTACTTCGAAGTCCCTTGATGTACAGTGGGAAGCCAAATCTAACGTGGAGTGTGCCGACTGCCACAAGATGGGCACAGGATACAGGATAGCCATTGTTAAGAGCAAAAACTATGACAAGAGCAAAGACAAGAATCCTGAGTTCAGGTGCGCAAACTGTTGCAGGGTAAAAGCCGGAGAATTAGGAGTGGTGTTCTGACTATATCAGTTCCCTTATAGACAAAGGTGCTCAAATGAATATCCATCGTATAACCTATAACCCCCGGGCAAATTCATGCAGCCTTTATTTTATAGGGTGCAACTTTCGCTGTATCGGATGTTACTGGAAAAAGATATACCCGAAGTTTAATCTCAAAGAGTTAAAACTATTGAACCTGAAAGAGGTAATGGAGGTACTCAGACCAGTGTCACCTGAAAAGGTTACCATTATCAGCGGTGACCCTGTAGAAAATTATGAATTTTCAATCCTGCCGAAGACACTCTATGAAGAGTTAGGATGTGAGGTACGTCTTATGACTAATGGCTACATACTGCCGTCTCTTGAAGGGTTGAAACATGTATCACTCTCAATCAAAGCCTTAAGCGATGATCTGCACAAACGCTACACGGGAAAATCCAATGCAACATCTCTAAAAAATTTCAGGTTTCTTTACGAAAACGGCGTAGAGGTCTCATTATCCAGTGTGCTTATCCCGGACCTGATAGAAGCTGAGGAAATAAAAAAGATCGCGCAATTTATAGGCAGCATAGACATGGATATCCCCTATCGGATAATCGGGTATATGCCGGTAGACGGGTTGCCTTACCGGAGCCCGGCTTATGAAGAACTGAAAGACGCAGCGGGATCGATCAATGGCAGCCTTAATAATGTTGTTTTTTCAGACCCGAAAGAACAGGATTATAAAGGTATAATTAACCTTTTTACCAACAACCTGAGAAGATGATAATAATCAAGGACCTCACTTATTCTTATCCTGAAGCGGATTACCCGACTCTTGAGGGTATCAATCTCGATATCAGGGAAGGCGAGTTTGTTTTACTCATTGGTCCGACCGGTTCTGGCAAATCAACATTTCTATATTGTCTTAATGGACTGATACCCCATGTTTTTGCAGGTGATATTCGCGGCGATATCAGGATAAATGGTATATCCCCCCAAGAAATAACCGTCGCAGAGATATCGAGGATTGTTGGAACCGTATTTCAGAACCCTGAAAGTCAGATATTTATGCTTAAGGTTGAGGATGACGTTGCCTTTGGCTGTGAGAATCTGTCTTTGCCAAAAGAAGAGGTGATAAAAAGAAGGGATATGGCGCTAAAAGAAATGGGGCTTTTACATGTGAGGAACGCCGAAACATTTAACTTATCGGGTGGGATGAAACAGAGATTGGCAATAAGCTCTATCTATGCTATGGGGCCAAATATATTTCTCTTTGATGAACCAACCACTGATCTCGATTCAAAGGGAAGGGGTGAGTTGTTAGGAATTATCAGAAAACTTAAAGAAAAAGGGAATACTATCTTGCTTGTGGAGCATCAGTATGAAGATTTTCTACCTGTGACTGATAGGGTAATCATTTTGGAAAACGGAAAAATTATTAATGAAACCAAATCGTTTCATAGCATCAGAACGGTGTGTAGAGAGAGGAGATGTTTCAAGGGATATTCAAATGAAATCGATATCCAGGATTTGACTTTTGGCTACAGAAAGGAGAAACCCATTTTAAAAGATATAAACCTGAATATCAGGAGGGGAGAGTTAATTGCGGTCTGCGGGGAGAATGGCTCTGGTAAAACTACACTATTAAAGATTATGGCAGGCCTTTTAAAGCCTGATAAAGGGAGGTTTGCCCTTTTAGGCTTTAACAATCCTACCATAGAAGAACTTATTGGCAGGGTTGGTTTTCTGTTCCAGAATCCTGATGAACAGCTTTTCGCAAATTCGGTAGAAGAAGAGATTATGTTCGGCCCATTGCAGTTAAAGAAAAAGGTTGATAAAGAGGAATACTTAAAACTTGCTAATTTTAATACTGTAAGAAAAAGACACCCTCAAACACTATCGAGAGGTCAAAGGCAACTCCTTGCAATATTATCTATCCTGGCAATGGAGCCACAGGTTATCATTTTAGATGAACCGACAACAGGATTGGATTACAATAACTTGTGCAGTCTCTTCAAAATCCTTAATGCGCTGGTTAATGAAAATAAAACAGTCATATTTTCTACACATCACATGGGTGTGAAAGAGTTTGCAGACAGGGCCATTCTACTCGAAGATGGCAGAATCGTAAGCGATGAGATATATCAGTAGGGCTACATTTTTTCACCACCTTGACCCTCGAACAAAGATACTTATGAGTCTTGCCTGTGCCTGTCTTATAGTGATTCTGAATACATCGTTCAGTCTTTTCGGGCTTTTTATGATTCTCTTAGCAGCTTTTTTCTCCGTAAAACCACCATTATCCTATATTAAAATTACTACCTATTTGATGGGAATGGCTATAGTTGCTACTGTGATTTCTCAGGGGTTTTTTTACTATTTTGAGCCGAGAACACCTATTCTTACAATCCTTCCTAAAGATGCAGGCCTCATTGGTAAACTTACCGGTGGTATATCGATTTACAGGGAAGGTTTAATCTATGGGGTAGTCCAGTCGATGAGGCTATTCTCAGCTACACTATTAAGCATGATCATCGTGATGAGCACGCACCCTTCCGATCTCATATTGGGGTTAAAAAGGTTTGGTGTTCCTGAAAAGATTGGTTTTATGCTTACAGTCAGTATACGTTTCTTACCAGCCTTGGCAGAAGAAGCAAAAAGGATATTGATTGCCCAGAAATTAAGGGGATTAAGATTAAAAGGACTGCGTGGCGCAATAAAGGGGTTTCGACTTCTTCTGCAGCCGTTGATTATTGATAGCCTGCGTAAAGCGAGAAGAACTGCCTTAGCCGCAGAGGTAAGGGGTTTTACCGGTAAAAGAACCGAAATCAAAAATATAAGATTTTTATGGACTGATTGGGTTACTCTGTCTATTGTATTTCTGATAATGGTATTGGCGATTAAAAACAGGTTTCATTTATGAATAGTTACATAAGTTCTGTAATTTTCATCTTTCTTTTAGGTGGAACAGTCTTCTATATAGGAGCAAGACGGAGATTATTCAAAGGTTTCAATGTACACGAGCTTGTAACTATTGCAGTGTTTTGTAGTCTCCTCTATATTGCAGGACTCCCGTTTAAATTTGGTTTAAGCCGGATACCCTTTATTCATGCCTTTACATATTCCATCCCATTTACTGCTGTATTGTTTATAGGGATAAGGCTTGTTCCGAAATTAGGGACGGCAACGCTAATCATCTTCGGGCATAGTCTATTATCTCAGATTATATCCCGTGGAATAAATCCTCTCTGGTGGCCCTATGCATTGCTCGCCGGTTTTGTTCTGGAGCTTTATTTTTTACTTTGTCGTAGTTATTTAGAAAGCAGGGCTAATGTTTTAGGGGCGGGCTTATTAAGAGGGCTTGTGGTATACATCTACTTCTATTACATATCTGCACCGTATATCTGGCATATATTTTATGCTCCCTGGTATATCTTTGTTCAAACATTACAGGGTGTAATAGGTTCCGGCATAGGTGCATTGATCGGTTTTTCTTTAAGTAAACCAATAATAAGTGCCTATCGACACGGGGGACTATAAATGCCATGGGTACAAGGTCGGAAGTGAGCATTGGTGAGATTGGGAATTTTGTTTCTGAAGCTAAGAACCCTGCCAATAAACTTAAACATAGACGTGGTTGATATTAAGCCAACCAGTTAAAGAAGAGACTATAAGAAAAGCATTTAAACATATATAATACCAAGTTGCATTCATTTGACAACTTTAAATAAAAACGCCCGTTCAAAAGAACAGGCGTTCCCATTTGCTCGTTCACTTGTTCACGCATTTACTGTTTCTTAAATTCCTTCTCCATTGCCTCTTTTGCAGGTTTCACATATATGTCTCTCAATTTTGGTTTCTCAATCTTTCCTGCAGGGTTACGCGGGATAGGGGCATACACCATCTTCTCCGGCCATTTGTATTT
>JAPLKF010000146.1 GCA_026388215.1 Pseudomonadota bacterium
CAATGAGACCTTGGGGATACTAAAACCAATCACAATCGCCAGCGATAATGCCACCATTTCGTAAGTACCTAAAATGGGGTGACCACCGGCTCGCATGAGGACATCGGCGACGGTCAAAAACATCATCAAGGTAAGAGCTGTACCCCCAATGATATTAAGGACTTTAGTCACCCTGAGAAAAATGCCA
This sequence comes from Pseudomonadota bacterium, assembly GCA_026388215.1. Lineage (NCBI taxonomy): Bacteria > Pseudomonadati > Pseudomonadota > Pseudomonadota bacterium. Next base: position 188 of record JAPLKF010000146.1, read on the forward strand.
TATATCCTTTCCATTATCCCTCCTTTTTTTTATAAGTCTACCCGGATATGTTTATAGAAGTATAGGAAAGCATAGAACAATTTCTTTTATAGTACTGTTGTTATTACTCTTATCAATATTTCGTGAAATGTATCCCCGAGAACCTCCTAAAGCTATCAGATCGGTGTCCGATCTTCTCCGAGTTTATTCCCCCTTTTTATCAAGTTTGTTTATAAGAAACGTCAGATTGTTTGTCAAGTAAATTATTCCAATCTTTTTCCTGCATCCCACAAAAACAGCTTAATAGCCGACCAGTGGTGCAAAGAGGTAGAGAAGCAGAAAATTACAATTAAACCAGACAATCTCTTTAAGGTTCTGCTATAATAGTGGGACACAATGAAAGATACACTTATATGGATGTTTCAGGAAAGCCTTAAAAAATATCCAGAAGTACCCTGTTTTTTACAGAAGAAAAATGGCCATTATAGAGCGATAAATTTCAGAGAGGCTTGGGGAAAAATATATGAGATTTCAAGGGGCCTTTTATCTCTCGGTGTAAGAAAGGGTGATAGGGTTGCAATTCTATCGGAGAACTGTATTGAATGGGCCCTGATTGATATGGCAATAATCCATATAGGCGCCATCAATGTCGCAATATACACGACCCTCCCCCCTGAACAGATGGAATATATCTTATCAGATTCAGGTGCAGGGTATATATTTGTTCAGGATACCAAACACCTCGAAAAGCTAAAACGTTCAAAAAGGAACTTCGACAATCTTCGTGTAATAATGATGGGATCTGTATCTGAACCTACAGATGGAATACTGGATTTTGAAACATTCCTCGGGATGGGTAGCTCCTTGCCCCTTGACAATACCAGTTTCGATAAGCTCTGGATGGATATAGAACCTGACGAACCCGCAAGTATCATCTATACATCCGGCACAACAGGAGAACAGAAGGGTGCAGTTCTTACACATTATAACTTTATCTCTAATGTAAGCTCATGCAAAGATGTTCTTGTCTTCAAACCCGGTGAGATTATGCTATCAGTTCTTCCACTAAGCCATGTGTTTGGCCGCCTTGTTGAACATTACCTCACCCTCTCATGCGGAACAACGGGAGTGTATGTCGAAAATCTTCTCAATCTCAGAGATATTATAAGAGAGGTTAAACCCCATTATATGTGTGTTGTTCCAAGGGTTCTTGAGCTATTTAATGAAGGGCTCTTAGAGGCGATAGATAAAGAAAAAACCCTAAAAAAAATATTTCTCAGGTTCGCTCTATCCATCGACAGAAACCGTAACAGTATTACGTGGAACATTTTGAACAGGATTATATTTAAGAATATACGTATAGCAATGGGGCTTGGTAGATTAATCTTTTTTATCTCTGGTGGCGCAGCACTAAAGAAAGAGATTGCCCAGTTTTTCTATAACCTGGGCATAACAGTACTTGAAGGTTATGGTTTAACAGAGACTTCACCTGTTATTTCTGTGAATCGTCCAAAATGGATAAAATTTGGAACTGTAGGCAAACCCCTGAAGGATGTTGATGTGAGGATAGCAGAAGATGGTGAGATACTCGTGAAAGGTCAAAATGTAATGAAGTGTTATTACAATAAACCAGATGAGACATTAAGTGCAATAGATCCGGATGGATGGTTCCATACAGGCGATGTTGGTGAGATTGATAGTGATGGTTTCTTAAAAATAACAGACAGAAAAAAGGATATAATAGTTCTTGCAAACGGACAAAAGGTAGCACCTCAACCCGTTGAAGCGAGGCTGAAAGAAAGTCCTTATATTTCTGAAGCTGTTCTTTTTGGAGATGAAAATGGGAGGGTCTCTGCTGTTGTTGTCCCTGATTTTAAAAGACTGCACACACTGGCAAAAGAGCAAAAAATCGATACCCCTTTAAGTGATGTTAAAGGAATTGCAGACAATAAGGAGATTATAAGGTTTATAAAGCATGAAATATACAGGTTGACTAATGGGTTTTCTGATTTTGAACACCTGCATCGCCTATACATTATGGATAGAGAGTTTTCTGTTGAAACCGGCGAGATGACACCAACAATGAAGGTGAAAAGGCATATGGTTAAAGCAATGTTTTCAAATCTACATCCTGCTTCACATTTTGGTAAGGAATAACAACAGGTTATCCCTGCACTATCCGTTTTATTAAGTACCCATTTTCACAAATTAATCTTGACGAATCCAGAGAAGAAGGATTATATTCTTTATATCAGCAGGTATTTACAGGAGAAATAAAATGCCCATATACGAGTACAGGTGTAAAAATTGCGGAAAGATGTTTGAAATATTCCAAAAAATAGGGGATGAACCTTTAAAGACATGTCGTATATGCAATGGTACCCTACACAAATTAATCTCCCAATGCTCTTTCCATCTGAAGGGCACCGGATGGTATGTAACTGACTATAAAAAACCAATTGACTCTGTGGGGCACGGCGGAAACGGTGGAAAGCATGCAGTAAAAGAAGAAGAAAAAACAGAAGCGAAGGCAGAAGTGAAAACAGAAACAAAAACAGAAGCGAAGAAAGAGGGTACTGCCCATACTGGAGGACAGGATGAAAAAAGGGGATAAGGTAAAATTTACATTCGCAAAAAAGGAGATGGAGGGGCAGGTAGAAAAGGTATTTCAAAAAACTGTCTATATAAAGGCCAGCTTCTCAAAAGACAAGGATAAGATTGTAAAGAGAAAGATAAAGGATATCCTATACCCTGCATTTACAGATAATAATCCTGCAAGGCCTTGACTCGAAGGCCTCCTTTCCTCATGCTCTCTATGGCATTCACTACTGCCTGTGAACCAGACAAAGTAGTCGTGTAAGGAATTTTATATTGAACTGCAGTAGCTCTAATAAGTACCTCGTCCATCTTCGGGTTTCTTCCGCTTGGTGTATTGATTATCAAGTGAATCTCGCCATTTTTTATCATATCAACGATATGGGGTCTCCCTTCAGAAACCTTGTTTACAAATTTCACCTCTATGCCATTGTTGACAAGTACCTTTCCAGTGCCTCTTGTTGCATATATTTTAAAACCAAGGTCAGATAACTTCTTGGCAATAAAAACAATGTTCCTCTTATCCTTATTTTTTACACTTAAAAAGACATTCCCTTTAAAAGGAAGGTTCTGACCGGCACCCAGTTGGGATTTTAAAAAGGCCATACCAAAATTGAAATCAATACCCATTACTTCACCGGTGGACTTCATTTCGGGACCCAAGATGGTATCCACCCCGGGAAATCTGTTGAAGGGGAAAACAGATTCTTTCACTGCTACATGTTTTATTTCAACCTCTTTCTCTATACCAAGGTCTTTCAATTTCATGCCAACCATCAATTTTGCAGCTACCTTTGCCCACTGGACACCCGTTGCTTTACTCACGAACGGGACAGTTCTACTTGCCCTCGGGTTTACCTCCAGCACATACACAACATCATTTTTTACAGCATACTGGATATTTATGAGACCTATCACATTAAGTTCCATTGCAAGTTTATAGGTATAGAACTTTATCTTCTCTATAATCTTATCATCAAGTGAATAGGGAGGTAATGTACACGCACTATCCCCTGAATGAATTCCTGCTTCTTCTATATGTTCCATGATACCTGCAACCACACACCTCTCTCCATCCACAACAGCATCCACATCAATCTCTATGGCATCCTCAAGAAATTTATCTATTAAAATAGGGCGCTCAGGAGAAGCCTCAGCTGCCTTTTCCATAAAGGATTCAAGGTCGATCTCGGTGTATACGATCTCCATCGCCCTGCCACCAAGCACATATGACGGCCTGACAACAACAGGATAGCCTATCACGCCTGCAACCTCCCTCGCCTCTTCAAATGATATGGCTATGCCATTCTCGGGTTGTGTAAGGTTAAGCTTCTTCAGCAGGGTTTTAAACTTATCCCTATCCTCCGCAATATCTATGTTTTCAGGGGCAGTTCCTATGATGTTCACCCCTGCATCCTTTAGTGACAACGCAAGGTTTAGTGGCGTCTGGCCGCCAAACTGTACAATCACGCCGTCAGGATTTTCCCTCTCTACGATATCCAGCACATTTTCAAAGGTAAGGGGTTCAAAGTACAATTTGTCTGAAGTATCATAGTCTGTGCTTACTGTTTCAGGGTTGCTATTGACCATTATAGTTTCATAGCCAAGCTCTTTCAGTGCAAAGGCAGCATGGACGCAACAGTAGTCAAACTCTATGCCCTGCCCTATTCTGTTTGGTCCACCTCCCAATATCATAATCTTTTTCCTATCTGAACCCCTCGATTCATCCTCAAGTTCATATGTCGAGTAGTAATATGGTGTATAAGCCTCAAATTCTGCAGCACATGTATCCACAAGTTTGAATACACTTTTTATATCCTTCCCTAACCTCCATGCCCTTATCTCAACCTCATCCTGCCCGAGGATATTTCCAATCTGTTTATCAGAAAACCCAAATTTTTTCGCCTGCCCAATCAGTCTTTCAGGAAGACCATTTTGAGAATCGGCAAATATTGGTAAATCCTTTTTATAGATTTCGAGCTCCCTTTCACACTCCACAATCTCTTCTATATTTTTCAGAAACCACCTATCGATGCCTGTAAGGTTGTAAATCTCATCTATATCAAATCCTGCCCTCAGGGCATGACGTATGTAAAATACCCTGTCCTTATTGGGTATTATGAGTTTCTGTCTTATATACTCAGCACTATTGATACCAGGAAGTTTATCATTTGTAATTCCATAACATCCTGTCTCGAGGGACCTGAATCCCTTTTGTAATGCTTCCTTGAATGTTCTTCCGATTGCCATTACCTCCCCGACCGACTTCATGGAAACGGTCAGTGTTTCATCAGCCCCCTTAAATTTCTCAAACGTAAACCTTGGTATCTTCACCACACAATAGTCAATAGTTGGTTCAAAAGATGCCGGGGTTTTTTTCGTTATATCATTCGGTATTTCGTCGAGTGTATATCCTATTGCAAGCTTTGCAGCTATTTTTGCGATAGGGAAACCAGTAGCCTTCGATGCGAGGGCCGAACTCCTCGATACCCTTGGATTCATTTCTATCACTACCATCCTTCCATCATCCTGATTGATAGCAAACTGTATATTTGAACCACCCGTTTCAACACCTATCTCCCTTATTATACGAATAGCTGCATCTCTCATATGATGATACTCTTTATCGGTAAGTGTCTGTGCAGGAGCAACTGTAATGCTGTCACCTGTATGTATGCCCATGGGGTCAAAGTTTTCAATAGAGCATATAATCACAACATTATCCTTTTTGTCCCTCATCACCTCCAGCTCATACTCCTTCCATCCAATCACTGATTCTTCTATAAGAATTTCGCTGATCATGCTGCTTTCAAGCCCT
>JAPLKF010000147.1 GCA_026388215.1 Pseudomonadota bacterium
ACAGTGGTAGAATCCTTGCCAGAACACCAAAATCTCTTCATAAAGCTTTAATAGAAAGAGCTCAAGAGGAAGGGGTAAGCCTCAATCAACTTGTTGTGTATCTCTTATCTCAAAGCATAAAAAAGACTCAAATTGCATAAATAATCCAAGGAGGAGAAATGGGGTCAAATCTTTATTCTTGACATTACCTCCTCTTCCTTTTATCCTTTCGTGAATTCCAGTTCCCCCAGTTCCTGCAAGTTCCACCGAACCTTTTTATTCCTTGACTTACCCCCCCAATGATTGATAGAATTCTTTACAGTAAAGAAATCAAGCAGGAGGAAATTATGCAGATAACCAGAATCAGCCCGAAACGCCAGATAACGATACCAAAAAAGGTGTGCGATAAACTTCTCCTCAAGACCGGTGATTTCCTTGAAGTCGATATAATAGATGAAGGGATTGTGCTTATTCCAAAAAAACTTATCTCAAGAGAGCAGGAATGGTTCTGGACAAAGGAATGGCAGGCGAAAGAAAAGGAGGCTGACAAAGCGATTAAGAACGGTGAGGTATCGAAAGTATTCGAGAAAGCTGACGACCTGATCAAACATCTAAGAAAATGAAGATTCAGACAACGAGACCGTTCGATGATGATTATGATGCACTTCCGGTATCGATAAAAGATAAGGCGGATAAACAGCTCACATTACTACTTTCAAATCCAAAGCATCCATCCTTACAATTGAAAAAAATGAAAGGCCATCCAGATATCTGGGAAGGAAGAATAACGAAAAGTTACCGTTTTACGTTTCAGATTATCGGTGAAATTTATCTATTAAGAAGAATTAGGAACCCATGATATTCTTAAAACGCCCAAATAAATGTGAAAAATTGGGGGCAGCCTGTTTTATCGAGTATCCTGTAGACAGATATTGAAGCTCTTTTAGTAGCAATGGGTGGCGAGGTGACTGAAGGACGTGGATCGCGGGTAAGGATTGCATTGAAGGGGGTGCGAAGAAAGTGAAAAACGAAATCAGGTCTTGAAATATAAGTTTTTTCTGCGGCATAAACCCCTTCATTATCTCTGATTATTGTAATTTGGTTATTGATTATTGGCGTTAATCTGAAGCTTGGTTATTGGAGCTTGGTTATTTATTTTGTGATCAGGTCTACTTGACATGGTGTAGCATAAGTGTTACACTTATCCTTTAAAGGAGGATATTATGCCAACGAAGAATGCAAGAGTGAACGTTGTTTTGGAAAAACCACTCTATCTGGTAGTGGAAAAATTTGCCGGGATGAGAGAGATGACGCTTGATACAAAAAAAGCGATAGACCATAAAGACGTATGGGGTTAGCGTGGGATATAAGCTTAGATACCACCCGTCCGTCAAGAGCGAGGACCTTCCAAAACTGGACAGGGCAATAGCTGCAAGAATCAGGAAAGCAATCGAGACAAGGCTTCTTGCGGCGCCCCAGGAGTATGGAGAGCCTCTCCGGCGAACGCTGAAGGGTTACTGGAAACTCCGTGTGGGTGACTATCGTGTCGTGTTCAGGGTAAAAGGTAAAGAGATTTTCGTTCTTGGTATTATTCATAGAAAAGAAGCTTATGAAATAGTTGAAAAGAATAGATCTTAAGGGCGGTATGGAAAAATGGGGTCCTTCATTATCTCTGATTATTGTAATTTGGTTATTGATTATTGTCTTTTCTCTGGAGCTTGAATATTGGTAATTGATTATTGATGTCTTTATTTTTGGGACCAGGTCCTGAATCATCAGTTTTATTCTGCTATACTTTTCTAATAAAACTTTATAGGGGCAACCCTTTGAATTAATTTGAAATCGTTATCGTTATGGAGGAGAAACAGATCATGTTCCAGGGCTGTTATGGCAATGATACAATCGATTGTGCTTCGAATGGTAATTCCCTTTTTCCGGCAATTCAAATAGAGCTTTGCTGCCTTTGCGTAGGACTCAACAATATCTTTAGGGTTGTAAAACCGTTGCGTGGAAAGATACTTTTTCAGGAGATTGTATTCCTTCTCTGAACTGGCGCCCTGCAGAACTTCTTGAAAAATAAGAGAACTTATCCCAAATGGTATTTTCTTCTGTAATACCGATTCAAACTTAATGCTCTCCTTATTTTTTGAACCTCTGAAAAAATCTATCAGGACCGATGTATCAATGAGGATCATTTATTTTCACGCATCGCTTTGTAGTCATAATCATTTTTAAATGTTATTTTACCTGCAAGGTCAAGAAGATTGAGACGCTTTCTATTATCCACGTATTCTTTCAGTGCTTCATGTATGAGAGCCTTCTTTGTTTTTAACCGTCCAAGTTTCAATGCCTCTTCAACAAGAGCGTCATCAAGTAATACATTGGTTCTCATGTACACCTCCTTATGTGTATAAAAATACACCCTTAGGAGTATACTGTCAATGAAAATTTGTTAAGGGAAAAAATGAAATCAGGTCTTGAATTATCAGTATTTTTCTGCGGCATAAACCCCTTCATTATCTCTGATTATTGTAATTTGGTTATTGATTATTGGCTTTCATCTGGAATTTGTAATTTGGTTATTAGTATTTTTTAGGGTCAGGTCTTGACATATAAGTTTTTTTCTGCTATACATTTACTATGGCTCGTCCACTTCGTTTAGAATACCCTGGTGCCTTGTACCACATTACCTCACGGGGTAATGCCGGTAACAGAA
>JAPLKF010000148.1 GCA_026388215.1 Pseudomonadota bacterium
TCCCCTATTTGAGGGATGCAGTAACATTTACCCCAAAGGTCAAGGAAGCCCTCGTTGAACTGATAGACGTACTCTACCAGATAGATAACATAAAGGAAGCAAAGGAGTGGATAGAGGTTGGAGAAAAAGAGGGTATCCAGCCAGCACGTATCCAGTTCCTCAAAGGGCTCATCCTTATAAAAGAAGGAAAATATATGGAGGCAGTACCAGCCTTTGAAAAGGCAAAATCCCTTGACCCCTCAATGGCTCAGGCAGCAGAATTCCAGATTGCAAGCGCCTACACAAGGGAAGGAAAACTAAAAGAAGCACAGAAACGCTTTAAATCCACAATCTCCCTGGACCCCAATACAGATACAGCTACATACGCAAGGGATTATGATAAGCTGGTTACTGAAAAAATCGAAAGGGAAAGGCCATGGAGATTCAGTATGGGGATGAACTACAAGTACGACTCGAATGTCGTGGCAAAAGGGAGCGGGCCCATTGTGGATGCCATCTCAGGCCACGAAGACAGTGCACTGAACCTATTTGCAAGGATTGGATACACTGCCCCCTTCTCTTTCAAAAAGCCCTATAATCTTTCTCTCCAGTATTCCCTTTTTGCTGAAAAGTATTTTCCCAAACAATACATCAGGGCTGACGGAACCACAGGAAACTTAAGTGAATACAACAACATGTCAAATGTAATAACTGCAATCCCAGGCTATAACTTCGAGAAATGGTCGCTCACCCTTCCCATAAGCTATATCTATAACAGTTTGCAGGGAGACAAGGGTAACAGTTTCCTAAGTGAGCTTTCCTGGTCGAACACAACAAGGTACATGGACCAAATTGGAATAAACCCCACTGCACGATTCATGGTGACCAAGAACAGTGTAGGGGAAGTATCCTTTGGCTTTGCAAAGAAATACTATTTTGAAACGCCTTTACATCTCGAACCAATCTCATCTGATGAAAATAGAAATTCCAAATTAATGAGCGGTAGTCTGGGATGGACATACTTTTTTAAAGAAGGTAAAGGACTGCTGGGACTCAAATTTACATATACTGAAGAGAACGCCGAGGGTCGTAACTGGACGAACACAGAGAACAAGTTCAGTATGAGCTTTCTCTATCCCCTCAAAGATATAGTCAAAATACCCCTCGCGTTCCAGGTCTCAGGTGATGCTGCTTTCACCCAGTATAAGTATGAGAATCCTGCATTTGGTATGCAACGGAGGAATGACACATACAACACAACAACAGGTTTTATCTATGAACTGACTAAAAATACCGATATCCTTGCCCAGTATACGTGGATCAGAGACAAGTGTAATATCTCAACCTATGACTACAAACGTGAGGTAGTTTCAATAGGCATTGAATACAGATATTAAAATCTGAAATATTTTTCGTAAAGTGTGACCTACGTCACTGACAAAATGAATTATATAGGAAATAATGGTAAGATAAGGAGAATAGATAAGGAGAATAGAATAGTCTTTAATAACTTTAAAAAAAGAAGGGGTGGGTGTAGCATGAAAAAGTATATATTTTTTCTTGCCTTAATATTTATCTTCTTTACAGTAAGTCTTTCCTTTGCAGCGCCTATAGGGAAGATTACCCAGGTACAGGGCCGTGTGGATGTCTTAAAGACAGGAAAGAACATGGTAGCACCTGTATCCTTAGGAGCCCCTGTGGATATAGGGGATATCTATAGGGCAAAGACCAATAGCAAAGCAGAGATTACCTTCATCAACAAGAACATCTTGAGGATTGCCCCTGCCACCAAGATAGAGATCAAGGAGTACATGGCAGAGGGGAATAGAAGCTCCGCAGTGATGAGACTCCATAGAGGCAGGGTGCAGGCAATCTCAGGG
>JAPLKF010000149.1 GCA_026388215.1 Pseudomonadota bacterium
TTGCAACAAACAGTAGACAATATTTAAAAAAAGGAATTTTTGCCTGACATATAAGCAAGGAATACAAAAAGATATGAAATCAGAATCATCAGGATCGGAGAAACAAGCAGCACTTAAATTTATTGGAAGGGCTTTTCATTACAGGAATTACAGGCTTTTTTTCGGGGGACAGGGTCTCTCTCTGATCGGAACGTGGATGCAGCAGATAGCCATGAGCTGGCTTGTTTACCGTTTGACTAACTCTGCTTTTCTCCTTGGTTTTATTGGTTTTACCGGCCAGATTCCCACATTTATCTTTTCATCCTTTGCCGGAGTTTTTGCTGACAGGCTGGATCGCCGCAAGCTGCTTCTTGCAACACAGACGCTTGCCATGATACAGGCCTTTTTACTGGCATTTCTCACATTAACCGGTACTATCGCAGTCTGGCATTTAATTGTTTTAAGCATATTTCTTGGTTTCATCAATGCATTTGACATGCCTACCCGGCAATCCTTTGTTGTAGATATAGTTGAAAATAAAGCGGATCTGGGAAATGCTATTGCCCTTAATTCCTTTATGTTCAATGGTGCGAGACTGGTAGGTCCTTCTATTGCGGGTCTCTTGATCGGCATTGTAGGTGAAGGCCTTTGTTTCCTCCTGAATGCGATAAGCTTCCTTGCCATTATTTTCGCTTTATTGGCTATGAACATTCCGAAAATAAGGAGAAAAACTCAATCCGTTCCTGTCCTTAAGGAGTTAAAAGAGGGATATAGATATGCCTTCGGGTTTGCACCAATTAGATATATTATTCTGTTGTTAGGTCTCATAAGTTTAATGGGAATGCCTTACCTTGTTCTTATGCCTATTTTTGCAAGAGACATCCTTCATGGAGGACCACATACCCTTGGCTTTCTTATGGGCGCTTCAGGTATCGGTGCTCTTGCGGGCGCGATCTATCTTGCATCACGCAAAACCGTACTCGGCCTGGGGAGGCTCATCGTTATTGCTTCAAGCACATTTGGCGTAGGGCTCATTGCCTTTTCCTTTTCCCGTTATATCCAGCTCTCCCTTTGCATGATGCTCTTGATCGGATTCGGTATGATCGTGCAAATGGCCTCGAGCAACACGATTTTGCAGACTATTGTCGATGAGGATAAACGGGGCCGTATCATGAGTTTTTATGCCATGGCATTTATGGGGATGGCCCCCTTCGGAAGCCTTATTATAAGCGGAGCTGCTTGCATTATCGGTTCTCTACTCTTCTTTACAAAACTTCCACTGATACGGAAAATTGTCCGACCAATTTACTTACAGATGGGCATTATAAGGGAAATGCCAACAGAGCTCCAGTAGAAATAACAAATGGGGTTGTCAAATGAAAACTGGTATTATATCGGATTTGGGACACTGCTGATGAATAGAAGGGAAATTTTTGCAAAAACAATCCTCACAAGAACACGTATTGAAGGATATGACTACTGTATCAACCCCTATGTAGGGTGCGAACACGGTTGCAGGTACTGCTATGCGAGCTTTATGAAACGGTTCACAGGGCA
>JAPLKF010000150.1 GCA_026388215.1 Pseudomonadota bacterium
CCTGTGTGGAAAGAGAGAACCCGGTCTTCAATCTCCTTGTCTGAAACGGTGATGCGTTCATGCTGCCTCAAGTGCTCTCCCCAGGACTCAATAATGTACGATTCGATATAATGTTTAGGGTCTGTTATGTCATGAAACAGGTTCCACCTGATTGCCCCATCCCTGCAGCGGATTGTTTTCAGCGCCCGCATAGCATTTGTGAAATCAATCGATTTTGTCTGGTCAATGCGGTACTCGATGACGACGAGCACGGGGCCTTCGTCTAATTCAGGTTCATTTGAAACACTTAATGAGGGCCAGTGTGCAGAAGGGGTGAGATCAAGATTCTCACCGCTTATCAGTCTGTAACGCTGCGTGACCAGTGTACCCGCAATCAGAAAAAAGGCAGCAATAGTAAGTGTCACGGGGATGCCTGCCCAAACCGCTATTGTTCCGGATAAGGTACTTCCCGCTGCCATGAAGCCAAAGAAGACAAGCATATGTACCGACATGACCCTTCCCCGCACCCAGGAGGGTATTACAGCCTGAATACTGGAAAGGAGTATTGAGAGGATCATCAGCCAGGCAATGCCGCCCGCAATCATGGCGAGTGCAAGTAAGGCATAGGAATGGATATATGCCAAAACTATCATCACCAGCGCATAGAGATTTGCTGAAAGTCCGATAATCAGATTCAGGGAAACCCTCTGTCTGAGCAATGGTAATAGTGATGCACCCAGAATTGCACCGCCACCGAAGAACCCGAGAAATCCCCCGTATCCCACTGCACTAAGCCCGAGATACTGACGGGATATTATTGGCAGAAATGCCCACAGACTGCTCCCAAAAAAAGAGAAAGGGATTGAATGAATCAATACCGCTTTTACCTGCGGTGCATTACGGACATACCTTATACCTGCCCGCATAGCACCGATCAATCTCTCCTCAGGAAGGGTCCTTTCATGGTGTTTTCGATGCCACCGCACAAGTACAATGAACACCCCCAGGAAGGATACGGCATTCAGGATGAATGTAACACCGGGTCCGAAAGCGGCAACAACAAAACCACCGAGCACAGGGCCTATGGCTCTCGCGATATTAAATCCAACAGAACCCAATGCTATAGCTGAGGCCAAATCATCCCGTACGACCAATTCGGGTATGATTGACTGCCATGCAGGGTTATTTACTGCTGCACCCAGTGCGAGAAAAAAGGTGAGTATAAGGAGAACCGAAGGTGTCGTAATACCCGCTATTGTCATAATTCCCAGTATAAACGATATAACAAGCATCCAGCACTGTGTGGCGATAAGGAGCCGCCGTCTGTCAATAATATCGGCGAATGCGCCAGCCGGCAGTGCAAGGAGAAAAAACGGCAACGTGGAGGCGGTCTGAACCATCGCAACCATGAAAGGAGATGGGGTAAGTGTTGTCATGAGCCACGCAGCTCCGACCTCATGCATCCATGTTCCAATCAATGATGCAACGTTCGCAATCCAGAGTGTCCGGAAAAACCCTTGCTTGAGCGGGTTCAATATGGAGAGTTTTGTATGCCAGTCATGAGACATGAACCAAATAATATATCAGAGAACCTGCCCGAATCAAGAATGTATTTCAGATTCTCGAAGGGATGTGTTCCAGAAATTTTTGTGATTTTTTAGTGTTTCATGTAAAATTGGAGGGTAAAAGGAGGTAAAGCTTGAAGGAATATGCCCCACGCTTAATCACTGGCGCTGAATGCTGATTGCTAATCGCTGAAAGCTGTACTCACACCACTGCCGGTTCTACGGTTACACGCCCGTTCGTTGCATCGAGCGTTGCATATACCCCAACAGGGATTGTAAGTTTGTTAATAACATGACCGAATTGTAAACCATAGATTGTGGGTATTCCCAGTGGCTCCACCTTATTTTTTATAATGTCCAGGAGTGTCACACCATATTTATAATAGTTATCACGGGTATAGTATCTGCATTTCTGGAATGTGCCGAATATGATGCCCTTTACATGCTCGAGCTTTCCCGCAAGTATCAGCTGGGTCAGGTATCTGTCAACCCGGTGTGGCTTTTCATCTATATCCTCAAAAAATAAGATTTTATCCTTTGTATCAATCTCATATTCTGTCCCTAACGTTGCAACGACAATTGAAAAACAGCCACCCATGAGCTGACCCTGTGCCTTTCCCGGACAAATCGTTATTATCTCCCTATCATGAGGATTTTTAAGCTCTATTTCTTGTCCTGTTTCACCAAGCATGTTAAAGAAATTGTCCCTCGTATATTTTGTAAACCCCTTACCAAGATCCGTTGCGACCATGGGACCATAAAACGTGATAAGCCTGGTTTTATTAAACATCGCTATCTGCAATGCCGTAATATCACTGTAACCGATAAATATCTTGGGGTTTTTTTCGATCATTGAAAAATCAATATCGCCCTTCTACGACATTGAAGCCTGCACGTTTAAGGACTGATTTCCCGCGGTCATAATAAATTGTAGTTAATGAAGGGGATGCAGGTGACACGATTGTTATTGTATCACCATGCCTTAGTCGCTTTGGTTTAATGACTTTCATACCTTTTTTAACCCGTCCTGCAAATCTATAACCTCCCCTATCATGGAATCTCCTAATCCCCTTTTCCCTTGCCTTCCTTCCTCAGGATCTTCTGACTGCACGGCATATTCTTGTGCACCAGGGACCTTTTGAGGTTGCAGTATAGTGCAACGAAGGTTCTGCAGCTTCCAGACCCGTCAACAGCGGTGTCCTTCGGAATC
>JAPLKF010000151.1 GCA_026388215.1 Pseudomonadota bacterium
CTTCACGAAGTCGAGTTGCAGACTTCGATCCGAACTGAGATCGGTTTTTGAGATTAGCATCCTGTCACCAGGTAGCTGCCCTCTGTACCAGCCATTGTAGCACGTGTGTAGCCCTGGACGTAAGGGCCGTGCTGACTTGACGTCATCCCCACCTTCCTCCCCGTTTCTCGAGGCAGTCTCGCCAGAGAAATGCAACCGGCAACGGGGGTTGCGCTCGTTGCGGGACTTAACCCAACACCTCACGGCACGAGCTGACGACAGCCATGCAGCACCTGCACCGGCTCCCCGAAGGGTCGCTTCGGTTTCCCGTCGCTACCACCGGCATGTCAAGCCCTGGTAAGGTTCTTCGCGTTGCGTCGAATTAAACCACATGCTCCACCGCTTGTGCGGGCCCCCGTCAATTCCTTTGAGTTTCAACCTTGCGGCCGTACTCCCCAGGCGGGGCACTTAACGCGTTAGCTGCGGCACGGAAGGGGTCGATACCTCCCACACCTAGTGCCCATCGTTTACGGCTAGGACTACCGGGGTATCTAATCCCGTTTGCTCCCCGAGCTTTCGCGCCTCAGTGTCAGTGACAGTCCAGAGAGCCGCCTTCGCCACCGGTGTTCCTCCCAGTATCTACGCATTTCACCGCTACACTGGGAATTCCGCTCTCCTCTCCTGCACTCAAGTTCGACAGTATCGGACGCGGGTCCTCGGTTGAGCCGAGGGATTTCACCTCCGACTTATCGAACCACCTACGCGCTCTTTACGCCCAGTAAATCCGAACAACGCTCGCCCCCTACGTATTACCGCGGCTGCTGGCACGTAGTTAGCCGGGGCTTCCTTCGGTGGTACCGTCAATCCACCCCTGTATTAGAGGAGCGGAGATTCGTTCCACCCGACAGGGTTTTACGACCCGAAGGCCTTCATCACCCACGCGGCGTCGCTGGGTCAGGCTTTCGCCCATTGCCCAATATTCCCCACTGCTGCCTCCCGTAGGAGTCTGGGCCGTGTCTCAGTCCCAGTGTGGCTGGCCGTCCTCTCAGACCAGCTACCCGTCATAGCCTTGGTGAGCTATTACCTCGCCAACAAGCTGATAGGCCATGGGCCCCTCTTTAAGTGATAGCTTGTATGAATACAGGCCACCTTTGACCCCGTGGCTTATGCCACGTGGTCTTATCCGGTATTAGCCCCACTTTCGCAGGGTTATCCCGATCTCAAAGGTAGATTACCCATGTATTACTCACCCGTCCGCCGCTCTACTTGCCCCCGAAGGGACTTTCGCGCTCGACTTGCATGTGTTAGGCACGCCGCCAGCGTTCGTTCTGAGCCAGGATCAAACTCTCAGATCAAACCTGTAAATTGTTCGTACTTGTTCATACTTGAACGAGGACCTACTATTTTTTCTTTTCAAAGAACATATTAAATATAAACCAGAGAGTACTAAGTATACTCATTTTAAAAAATTTGTCAAGGGATTATAATTAAAATATTTTAATAAAAAAGTTATCAGCTTTTAGCCACCAGCAATAAGTCAGGAACCCTTTATTCAATCAAGGATTTATGGGTAGCTCATGCTGTAATTATAGATTTCGGCTCTTTCTATGGGTTCTTTATTTGCTATTGGTTATAGAACATGACTGATAGCAATTGAAAATTGTATATCCCTTTTTCACGCAGGATGAAATACAATCGAAATCCTTTGTTTTCTTACCGGATTCATCTTCGTGAGCACACATTGAATTGCAGTAACCCATCAAGTATCCCTTCGATATACATTCATTCCTGCATAAAAAATTTATCTCCACTGCATACACAGTTGAAGCTGCAAACATGGTGAATGCAATTATGAATATCATTACCTTATTCATGTGACCGGCCTCCTTTTAAATCTTTCATATACATGTTACTCCTTAAGGAAATATTTTTCTATCTGTTTTTTATACAAAACCTTTTGGAGAGGGGCAAGCGACGATAAAACCTTGTATACAGGATGCACGGCAAGAAACGTTCGGGGTGTCTTGCAGCATAGGGCATAGCGCAAAGTGAACTAAAAGCTGATGGCTGATAGCTGACAGCTAAGTGCCTGTTACTATCTTAATGCTTTCGTACGTAACGTTGACAAGTTGCTGAAGGGTGGCTTTGTCAATCCCAAGCGGTGGCATAAGGACAATCACATCACCGAGGGGCCTGATGATTACACCTCTTTTGCGTGCCTCTGCTATTACCTTCTGCCCTATCTTTTCCTTTGGAGGACACAGTTTTTTTGTCTTTTTGCTTTTAACAAGCTCAATACCGACCATAAAACCACACTGTCTTATTTCGCCAACATGGGATAACTCATAAAACCTCTGTAAGCCCTTGCGCAATAATTCTATTTTATCCCTCAGCCTTTCAAGGATATTCTCTTTTTTAAATAGCTCGATATTCTCTATTGCCACAGCACATGCGAGGGGATTACCTGTGTATGTGTGCCCGTGAAAAAAGGTCTTGAATTCATCAAATCTTCCAAGAAAACCATCAAAGATTGCATCAGTTGTGAGGGTAGCTGCAAGCGGTAAATACCCTCCGGTAATGCCTTTTGCAACACACATAAAGTCAGGCTGCACCTTCTCTTTTTCACAGGCAAACATATACCCTGTCCTTCCAAAACCAGTAGCCACCTCATCTGTGATAAAAAGGAGGCCGTTTTTCTTTGTAATATTCCAGATAGCAGAGAGAAACCCCTCAGGTTGTGTTATCATGCCACCCGCCCCTTGCACAAGGGGTTCGATTACTACCGCACACACTTCATCTCTATGTCTCTTAATAATACCTTCAAATTCCTCAACGCATGCCATATTGCATGATTCTTTTTTCAGCTTAAATGGGCACCTATAGCAATATGGTGAAGGAGACTTGTATGTCTTGAAAAGCAGGGGCCTGTAAACCTTATGAAACAAATCAATGCCACCTACACTGACCGACCCGATTGTATCTCCGTGGTAACCGTTCGTAAATGAAATAAATCTTTTCCTCTTTTTCTCACCCCTCTGCTGCCAGTATTGATATGCCATCTTCAATGCAATCTCCACAGATGTAGAACCGTTATCAGAATAGAACACCCTTGATAAGCCACGGGGCGCTATATCGATAAGCCTTTTTGCCAGCAAAATAGATGGCACATTCGCAAGTCCGAGGAGGGTTGAATGACAGAGGATTTTTGACTGCTTCTCGATTGTCTCTATCAATTCCTCCTTTCCATGGCCGTGAACAATAACCCAGAGTGAAGAAACCCCATCAATATACCTTTTTCCATTCACATCAACGAGATAACAGCCTTCCCCCTTTTCTATGACAAGCGGCTCCATGCCCATGTAATCCTTCATCTGGGTGAATGGATGCCAGATGTATTTTTTATCCCAGTCCTTTAGTAAGTCCTTATTGTGCATAAATCTCCCGGCTGACTATAAGGGTTCAAGGGGTCAAAGATTCAAGCGAAAAACACTGGAACCCTTTAACCCTCGAATCCTCGAATCCTATTCTATTTAGATAAGTTCCATTTTCTTACCTGCATCGACAAGTGCCTCTATCGCATAATCCATATCATCCTTTGTCAATCCCCTTACAACAGTTAACCTTAGTCTTGAAGTCCCTTCCGGAACCGTAGGGGGCCTTATGGCCTGGAGAAATAATCCCTTTTTAAGCAACTGGTTCTGCATGGCGAGTGTCTTTTTATCTTCACCAACCACAA
Source organism: Pseudomonadota bacterium (assembly GCA_026388215.1). Lineage (NCBI taxonomy): Bacteria > Pseudomonadati > Pseudomonadota > Pseudomonadota bacterium. The sequence goes on from JAPLKF010000151.1 coordinate 3,716, forward strand.
TGGGAATAATCGGGCCTGCACTATCCTTTAAATCAAAACCAATCCCTGTCAGATTGTCCCTCATATAATCTATATTTCTCCATAGTTCGTCTTTAAAGGATGTATCCTTTTTTATCAGTCTCAAGGCGGCAATCGATGCTGCCAGGGAAGATGCAGGCAGTGCCGTTGTATACATAAATGTCCGTGCCCTGTTCACAAGGTATTCCAGTACAACCTTATCGGAAAGCACAAATGCACCAAATGAACCGAGCGCCTTTCCAAACGTTGCCATATGGACATCCATAGAGCCGGATAATCCATATAATTCCTCAATACCCCTCCCTTTTTCTCCAAATACCCCTGTCCCGTGTGCATCATCCAGAATTATGTGGACCCCATATTTTTCTTTAAGCTGAAAGATATCCTTGAGAGGGGCGATATCTCCGTCCATGCTGAAGATTGACTCCGTAACTATAAATCTTTTCCCCTTTGCCCTTTCTTTTTTGAGCTTCCTTTCAAGGTGATTTACATCCCTGTGTCTGTAAATTACCTTCTTTGCGCGTGAAAGCCTCATGCTGTCTATTAAACTCGAATGGTTTAATTCATCGCTGAAAATCACATCATCCTTTCCAATCAGTGTTGATATAATACCTATATTTGCCATATAGCCGTTTGAAAAGATGAGCCCTTTTTTATAGCCTTTATATTGAGCAATTTCTTTCTCGAGTATCTTGTAAAGGTCAATACTTCCTGATACGCTTCTTGAAGAACATGTACCTGACCCGTACTCACTGGTAGCCTTCCTTGCAGCCTCCACAATATCAGGGTGTGTATGTAAGGACAGATAGCTATTAGAGCAAAGATTAATGCATTCCTTTGAATTGTAAATGATTCTTGTTGCAGAGACTGGTTTTATATATTTTAATGTCCTGTAATTACCCTTTTCCTTAAATTCCTCGAGTGTTTCAGAAAGCCTATCTCTCATGGCCTGTTCACACCTGAAAACCACACTATACTATAAAAAATATCCGTTAACATCATTTGACGTATTGGTTAACGGGCTTATTAAAAAAGAAGGTGGATACATCGATCCACCCCTTTTACTATTTTTACCCTTTAATGATCCTTGGTATCATCATCTGATGCTGCGGGCATATTGAGTTCGGATTCTGGTAGCAGCAGTTGGCGAAAGCCACGAGATACTTTCTGAGATCTGTCATCCGAACTACCTCATCCACCAATCCCGTCTTTGCGCAGTAGGATGGCCTCGACTTATCGTAATACTCTTTGACCGTCTTGTTCATGGCTTCAATCACAGGGGCAAGCGGTCTACCTGCATCTTTCTCTTTCACAAGCCTTCTCGCAAAGCTTGCAGCTGCAGCTGTTTCACCGTGCATGACGTATATTTCCGTGGTGGCAGTACCAAGGGTGAAGGCGTTGTTGTTGTTTGACTGAGGTCCGGCCATAATGTAGTGGGCTGCTGCGGTACCCTTCCTCAGAACGATGCACATCATCGGACTATCGTTTGCCTGCTCTATGGAGTAAATGAGTGACTGACCGAGACCAAGAAGCTCAGCCTTCTCTGCGATGTCACCAACGTCGATACCAGACGTATCCTGTATCCACAGCATAGGAACCCTGTCCCTGCCACAGAGCGTGACAAACTCATTGACCTTGATGAGTCCCTGACGGTAGAACTTGCCGCCTATACCGGGATAGGGCGCGTATTCTGGATAACCCTTCGGCATGATACCCTGCCTGTTCGCCACGACACCAATAAGGAATCCATCGATCTTCACGAGACCAGTATATAGTTCCGGACCGTAATCGGGTCTAAACTCCATATGTTCACTGTTGTCAACGAGCCTTGCCATGAACTGCTCAATATCGTAGACCATCTTCTGGTTGAAAGCAACGATGCTGTACAGGTCTTCAGCCGGGAATTTTGGTTCTGCCGGCTCTGCCACCCTGAAGAATTTGCTGTTATAGGCGGGCAAATAGGTCACCCACTCTTTCACTGCATCAAGAATCGCCTCTTCGGTCTGAAATACCTGTTTGAAAAACCCTGTATGGTCGTAATGGATTTCAACCCTTCCTGGAGGCACAGACTTGAATTTCCTCGTTGCGTCGATAATCTGCTCTGCCATTGGCTCGTCGAAGTATCCCTTCGGCGCCATACCACTCACGATGCCTGCACCGCCGACGGCGATGTTACAATCCTTATGGGCAAGGAGTAGTGTCGGACTAATCCCCTGGTAGCCTCCACCAGCAGGGTTCGTTCCATAGATTGCAGCAAGAACGGGGATGCCAAGCTTGTTTAGTTCAGCATGTCTAAAGAATGTTGTTCCACTACCCCTTCTGTTTGCATACACCTTTTCCTGCTCAGTCAACTTCACGCCACTGCAGTTAACAAGCCAAACAAGTGGGCAATGTAATCTCTTGGCAATGTCGGTGACCCTGAGAATATTGTCTGCCTGCCCTGCAATCCATGCTCCTGCCATAACCTTGTTGTCAAACCCGATTATTACACACCACCTGCCGTTTATCCTGCCGAGACCATCCACAACACCGGTAGTCCCTGATTCTTCATCCATCGGGTCATAAAGTATGTGAAGAGGAGCCCATGTACCAGGGTCCAGGATGTATTCCAGCCTCTGGTGTACCGTCCATTCGCCCCTTTTATTAAGCGTTTCTTTCGGTAAACCCGCATTTTTCTTCTGCTCGACGAGCGCCGTAATTTCCTCTTCGACTTTTTTGATCTCTTCTGCGTTTTTCACGTTCACTTTTATTGGCTTACCCCAATCTTGCATTTTTTCAAAATATGGTTTCATTTTTTACCTCCAATGGATTTTTTAGATAATTTGTTATTATTTTCACAATTATATTTTGACTTCAACATTTTGTCAACACAAAACATAGTGGAACATAAAAATATTTAGATTTATTATGTAATCATTGAATAATATGTGATATTTTTCATTTAACTATATTCTTACACAAGGCATAGGATTCAAGGGGTCAACCTGCTCTAACTTTATTCTACTAATGTTTAAACAGCCTCTGCCCAGTAAAAACCATTGTTATATTTGCCTCGTTACAGGCTTCAATCACCTCAAAATCCCGCTCCGAGCCACCCGGCTGTATAACCCCTGTAATTCCTTCCTTTATTGCCGCATCAACCCCATCCCTGAAGGGGAAAAAACCATCAGAAACGACTATCGAACCCACGAGCCCTGCCCTCTGCTCCCTTGTGTATTTCTCCACCTCTATCAGGTCTTCCATCCTTCTTAACCCTCTCTCAGCCTCCAGTTTGAACACTGCATAAGGAACCCCATGCCTCTTAAAAACCTCAAGGTCCATAAACTTTTTATACGCCTTGAAGACGGATATCTCAACCACACCAACCCTGTCCTGTTCACCTGTCCCTATTGCAACTGTAGCCTCATCCTTCACGAAAAGGGCCGAGTTAGAACTCACACCTGATTCAACATACCAGCCAAAAAACATATCCTGGTACTCTTTCTCTGTGGGTGTCCTCTTTATCCTGTAAACTTCACCCTTATATATCGTTTCAGCCGGTTTAAGGTCCTCTTTCCCCTTTATTTTAAAGGGCTGCGATTCCTGAATAACAAGCCCGCCATCCATCAGTGATTTTATATCAATATATCGTTTAAATTTATACTCATGCAATCTCTCTATCTCCTCAATCTTTAAGAGTCTCAGATTCTTCCATTTCTTCAGCACATCAAACGCTTTCCCGTCAAACTCAGGGGCACACACAACCTCAAAATAGTAAGGGGCCATTGCCTTTGCCGCTTCTTCATCTATCTTCTTTGTAAAAACAATGCATCCTCCAAAGGCCGCTATCCTGTCAGACATAAATGCCTTTTCAAAGGCTTCTTTCGGGGTAGTACCGTATGCCACACCTGATGGATTGTTGTGCTTCATAATGGCACAAGCAGGTTTTTTATCAAGAAATTTTAAGATATTGAGGGCATTGTCCACATCGGTCAGGTTAATCTTTCCTGGATGTTTTCCTACCTGTAACATGTCCTTCTCAGTAATCCTGCTTACAAGCCCTTTTTTATAATCAAAGAACTTCACACCCCCGAGTACAATGTTGCCATTTGAAAGCTCGTACATCGCTGAAGCCTGGTCCGGATTCTCACCATACCTTAAGCCCCGTTCCACATTGCATTTTTCATCGCCATCATAGATGCTCCATACCTTCTTTTTATAAAGAAGTATCTGCCCGCCCATATCAATTTTTATGGTATCCGGGAAATTGTCCTTCACAACCTTCTTGTACATGCCCTTAATGTCTTCCATTGCTACCCCCCAACATTAGAAAATAATCAATAACCAAATTACAATATCCAAATGAAAGACAATGACCAATAATCAAATTCCAAATTACAGACTTAGAATTTGTTTGATTATTGATATTTGATAATTGAAGCCCATTTGGAACTTGGTGCTTGGTAAATTGGTTATTATTCATTGATTGGTTATTGATGATTTGGTTATTGGTAATTGGAAATTGGTTATTTATCATATTTTACCGTATTATCTTCAATAATGCTTGGACCATTGATTCAACATCGAGGCCCTCTACCCTTAATACCTCCTCGGTATCACCTGATGCCCCATAATCTTTCACCCCGAAAGATTCCATCCTTCCTCTGTAACCATCCCTTAACAAATAACCTGCTACTAAAGGGGCAACACCTGTTCGGAGATTGTGGTCTTCATAGGTAAAGATATACGGCAGCTTTAGAACCCCTTCCATAACTTCTTTATCTATCTCATTCACACAGGGCATGTTGATAACACCCAGATCTATCTTCTCTTTCAGGAGATTGTCCCTGA